>DASUTZ010000130.1:0-11409 GCA_036374295.1 Actinomycetota bacterium | reverse complement strand
GGAGGCCCGCCGGGCCTCCGCGCATCCCGGCGCCCGTTCGGGGCCGACGTCAGCCGGTCCGCTCGTACCCGGGCTCCTCCTCGAGCAGCTCCTCGAAGAGCTCCCGGTAGGCCAGCGTCGCCTTGCGGAGCTCCTCGGTGTCCGCGTCGCCCTTCTCGGAACGCATGGCGACGTCGTGCGCCGTCCGGTAGTTCTCGACCACCCGCGGATGGTCGACCGACAGGTCGGCCGCCCGCTGGTCGAAGTCATCCATCGGGTAGCCCTTCGCCCGCATGACCTCGATCACCAGCCGGTCCGCCTCCAGCACCGCGACGTTCGGGGCGTCCACGAACCGCGCCTGGAGATCCTCCCACGCGTCGGCGAAGCGCGACCGCTGCTCGGAGCTCAGGGGACGGATGTCGAAGGTCTCCCGTCGACGCTCCCGCTCGCGCAGCTCGGCCGCCGCGTGCCGCGCTCCCTCATCTTCCTCGAGCCGCTCGTACTCGGGGCCGTATCGATCGCGGAGCCCCTCGCGGCGGCGGCGCTCCCAGACGGCCCACGCGATCGCCGCGATCACCAGCACCGCCGCGACCACGATCACGATCCACACCCATGCATCCATGTCTCTTCACCCCCGGGCGGCTCGTACCCGGTGGCTGGACGGGTGAAACCGGAGCAGAGGAGGGAGGGGGCCGGGCGGCCCCCTCCCTCATGCCGCGACTCCTACTCGAACCGGAAGTCCGCTCGGAGCTGGGTCCCGTCGTCCAGGGTGATGATCACCTGGCGGCAGGTCCCTGCCCAGTCCGCGGACGTTGCCCAGTTGTAGTGGTAGCGCTGGAGGTTCTTGTTAAACGTCAGCTTCCCGTTCGTGGAGTCGGTGTTCGTGGTGATCGCATACTGCACCGCGGTCCGCGTGGTGCAGTCGATCTCCTGCGACGCCGGCGAGTTGCTCGCCAGCGGGTTCGGGCCGCGGTCCTCACCGATGTTGAACATCAGCGGGACCGTCTCTCCGGCATCGAACGTGTTCAATGTGGTGTTCGATACCGGTGGCGAGAACCCGGTCCCGGGCGCTGCGCACGCGGGGTGCGTGTCGAACGCCTCGGCGTTGTCGTCCCGGTCCGTGGTGCCCTGGACCGCGCTGAACCCCAGTCCCCTTCGCGCGAACGACGCCCAGATGATGCAGGCGTTCTCGCCGCCGGTGAGGGCCTGGTCCGCGGCCAGGATCGCGTCACGCCCGACCACGAACCCGGGGGCGCACCCCTGGAATTTCAGCCCGTCCGTCACGAGCTGCAGCGCCAAGTTGTTGCCGCCCGTCCCCGAGGGCTCGTAGATGTTCGGGTTGAAGCCGTGACGGTCGATCAGGTTCCAGGTCATATCCCACAGGGTGGCCGCCCACGCGTGGCCCACCCCATGCGGAGTGGCCAGCGACCCACCGGTGATCCAGGCACCGGTCTTGATCCGGTCATAGGTGAACGGCTGGATGTTCATGTCCCTGGAGTACGGACGCGGACGGATGCCCCCGTCCTGGCGGCTGTCCTGGAACAGCGCGTACGGCCCCATCCCCCGCGGCCCGTCCGGGTCGTCCAGGGTCGGATCGGCCAGCATGGTGATGGCGTAGTAGTCGCTCCAGCCCTCACCCATGCGCTCGTCGCCGTTCAGGCAGTTGACCGTGGGCCCTCCCGTGAGCCGGTTGGAGATCCCGTGGCCGTACTCGTGGATGATGATGCCGTTCTCGAAGTCGCCGTCTCGGACCGGCGTGCCGAGCGTCCACAGGTACATCTGCATCCTGGGTCGGCCGCCGTCCATCGCCGGCGTGGCGAAGTTGGCGTTGTTGGTGCCGCCGCCGTCCTGGGCCTCCGCCCGGACGTCGTCGCCGCCATTCCCCAGTCCGGTGTTGTAGTTCGTGACCTGGAAGTTCCCGGCGACCTCGTTGAACCCCAGCCGGTACATGACGTCGTGGATGACGTTGTTCATGTAGAAGAGGTTCGTGACCGCAGCATCCCAGTAGTCGTGCGGATGCTCGGTCGTCAGGTCGATCGGGTAGTCGAAGTCCAGGCCCGCTCCACCGTCCGGCGCCGAGGGGGTCGGGAGGGGGATCACCTGCATGCTGCCCGTCGCCGGGAGTCCCGCCTTCACCGTGTTTCCGTCGTCCATCGAGATCATCACCGACGGGATCGTGATCGCCGGGTCGTTGCCGCCCATCGCGAACGGAGGCGTGGGCTGGTTGTTGGCCACGATCACCGCGGCGGCGCCGCCGTTCTGGCCGTTCAGGACCTTCACGGTGAAGTTGCACTGGCCCCGGTCCACGAGCGCGATCGCGCCGGCGGAGACGGTGTAGGGCTCACAGCCGTCGTTCACGTTCGTCCCCATGCCGTCGTCCCCGAGCTCGATGGCTCCCGAGACGCCGCCCATCGGGATGTCCGGCCCGAAGGACGCCTGCACCGCGACGTACTCGCCGGCCGCCGAGGATGGCGGGTCGACGATAACCACCGTCTTGCCCTCGTCCGGGTCGTTGCTGTTGTCGTGGTCGGTGTACGCATGGACGTTGTTCCCGCGCGTGATCGTGAATTCGGGACCGGGAACGCCGTCGGTGTCGTGCCAGCCGAAAGGCGAGGCGGTCGCCTCGGCCGGGTTCTCCACCAGGCGACGGTCGTGATCCAGCGGGCTCTCGGTCGGCGCCTGGAACACTCGGTAGCTCGAGCCGTCGTCCACCGAGTTGATCGGCTCGAGGAACGTCGTGTCGCCGGGCGAGTATTCGAACCGCGCCAGTCCGCTGGCCAGGCCCGCCAGGGTGTCGTGATCCGTCCAGTCATCCTGGCGCAGCAGCTCCCCGGTCTCCGCGTCGACCGCCACGCTCCAGAGGCTCGCGGTGGTCGCGTCGTCGATGACGAGGTCCCAGGCCTTCCTGAGCCCGTCCTGCGTTGGCTCCCAGATCAGGCCCGCGGGGATCGGCTGATCAGAGATCCCGCCCCCGGACACCACGGCGTCCACGGAGGCGCCACCGCGGCCCAGGACCCGAAGGCCATCGGGATCGAGGCCGAGCGCGTCGGCGGCGGCTCGGACGGCCGCCACCGGGCCGAACGCGACGTCGCCCTCGTCCTCTGAAACCGATTCGAGGTTGTGGCCGACGAAGAGCACCGTGCCGTCGCCCGCCACGTTCACGGTGACGTGCGAGTTGCCCACCGGGTCCCCCTCGTGGAACTGGCGCAGGTTGACGTGGACCACCTGGTTGTGGTCGCTCCGATAGGCGCTGGCCACGGCGAGCTCGGCCACGTCCTCCGCGGTGACGCCGAGGGCCTCCGGATCACCCTGGACGTGGTCGAACGCGATGTCGATCGCGTCGTCGACGGTGACACCGTTCTGGGCGACCGACGTCCCGGGTACCGGTCCGAACATGAGCGCGATCATGGCGATCGTCGCCGCCATGATCGTGACCCTTCTCCTATGCGACATCCTTACCTCCCTCCGCCCCGAGGGGCGACCGGCGGCCGCAGGCGGGCTCACCGCAGCCGCAGCGGAACACGTGACGTGGGAGTGCCGGAGGGAGGGGGTCCCCGCGAACGCGGCGCGAACGAGCCATGAGCGCGGCGCCCGTTCCGTCGCATCCGTCCAGAATCCTCCAGCGATCGGAGTGCGGGCACCGACCGACGGCCTGTAGCCGTCGGAGCAAACCTACGGAATCGGACGGAGGCCAGTCAAATCAGGCGACGGACGCGCTCAGCGTTCGCTCTGCTCAGAGGTACTGGCCGGGCTGGATCCGGTCGACCTGGCGGCTACCCGAGCCGTCGGCCTCGCCCAGCAGGGTGCGGACGTAGACGATCCGCTCACCCTTCTTCCCGGAGATCCGCGCCCAGTCGTCGGGGTTCGTCGTGTTGGGCAGATCCTCGTGCTCCTTGAACTCCGCTCGGATGGCGTCGAGCAGGTGCTGGATCTTGATCCCCTTCTCGCCGATCTGGAGGAACTGCTTGATGGCCGACTTCTTGGCCCGGGCCACGATGTTCTCGATCATCGCCCCGGAGTTGAAGTCCTTGAAGTAGAGGATCTCCTTGTCGCCGTTTTGGTAGGTCACCTCGAGGAAGCGGTTCTCCCCGGTCTCGGCGTACATCGCATCGATCGTGCGGTCGATCATCGCGGGCAGGGCCTGCGCCTTGTCGCCGTCGTAGCCCTTCAACTCGTCGGGGTGGATCGGGACGTCGAGCGTGAGGTACTTCGACATGATGTTGCGCGCGGCCTCGATGTCGGGACGCTCGATCTTGATCTTCACGTCGAGGCGCCCCGGGCGGAGGATCGCCGGGTCGATCATGTCTTCTCGGTTCGAGGCGCCGATCACGATGACGTTCTTCAGGGTCTCGACCCCGTCGATCTCGGCCAGCAGCTGGGGCACGATCGTGTTCTCCACGTCCGAGGAGATCCCCGTCCCTCGCGTCCGGAAGATCGAGTCCATCTCGTCGAAGAACACGATCACGGGGAAGCCCTCCTGAGCCTTCTCCTTCGCCCGCTGGAAGATCACGCGGATCTGCCGCTCGGTCTCGCCGACGTACTTGTTGAGCAGCTCTGGTCCCTTGACGTTGAGGAAGTACGAGTGGGCCTCGGGGCGGCCGGTCTTCTCGGCCACCTGCTTGGCGAGCGAGTTTGCGACCGCCTTGGCGATCAGGGTCTTCCCGCAGCCCGGCGGGCCGTAGAGGAGGACGCCCTTCGGGGGACGCAGCCGATGCTCGCGGAACAGCTCGGCGTACAGGAACGGCATCTCCACCGCGTCGCGGATGTCCTCGATCTGGAGGGCGAGGCCGCCGATGTCGTCGTAGGTGACGTCGGGCACCTCCTCCAGGACGAGCTCCTCGATCTCCTCCTTCGGGAGGCGCTCCAGCACGTGCCCGGACCGAGGATCGTAAAGGAGGGCGTCGCCGGCCCGGAAATGCTCGCCCTGGAGGCGCTTGGAGACGATCGCCACCATCTCCTCGTCGCCGCGGCCCAGCACGATCACGCGGCCGTCGCCCAGGATCTCCTTCACGCTGACGACCTCGCCCTGGCGGTCCTGCTCCAGCACCTCCACCACGTTGAGGGCCTCGTTGAGGATGACCTCTGCGCCGCGGTGCAGGAGGGAGCGATCCACTTCCGGGCTGACATTGACCCGCATCTTGCGGCCGGACGTGAAGACGTCGGCGGAGCCGTCCTCGTTCTCGCGGACGAACACGCCGAAGGAGGCGGGGGGCCGGGTGAGCTTATCGACCTCCTCCTTGAGGGCCTCGATGCGCTCCCGCTCGGTCTTGAGGGCGGAGACGAGCTTTTCGTTCTGGGCCAGCGCCTTGGCGACCTGGGACTTCGACTCCAGCAGGCGCTCCTCGAGCACCTTCACCTGACGCGGCGTGGAGTGCTGGCGCTGCCGGAGCACGGCCAGCTCGTCCTCCAGGAATCGCACCTGGGTCTGGAGCTCGTGGATCTCTTTCTCGACGTCGCGGTCCGGCTGCATCGGGTGCGGGTCCTCCCCTCGAGGCCCAAGTATAGCGGCGGCCCCTCGATGGGTGATCGAAGGGCGCTCAAGCGTCCGCGCTGCGGCGCCCCACCACCAGGAAGCCGGTGTGGGCCACCATCCGGTGGTCGGGGCGGACGCTGCGAGCCGTCACGTGCCAGCCCCGCTGGAGCACCTCGAAGGCCTCGACCTCGCGGTAGCCGCGGTCGAGCATGGCCACGACGAGCGACTGCACCTGCGGCGTGGTGGGCAGGTAGCCGCACAGGATCGCGCCCGGGTCCAGCGCGTTCGTGACCTCGGGGAGCGCCTCCCACGGCTCGGGGAGGTCGAGGACCGCGCGGTCGAAGCGCTCCTCAGTCTCTGCCGCCTGCCGCACGTCACCGGCGCGGAGCTCGAGCCAGGCGGGGACCCGGCCGAAGAACGACTCGACGTTCCGTTCGGCGACCTCTCGGTGGTCCTCCCGGAGCTCGTAGGAGACGACCCGGCCCTCCGGCCCGGTCGTCCGGCAGAGCGCGATCGTCAGGGCGGCCGATCCCGTGCCGGCCTCGAGGACCCGCGCGCCCGGGTAGACGTCCGCCTGGATCAGGATGGCACCGAGATCCTTCGGGTAGACCACCTGTGCCCCACGCGACATCTTCAGAACGAAGTCCGCGAGCCGAGGGCGGAACGCGGTCAGCGCGCTCCCGCTCCTGGACTCGATCCGGGAGCCCTCGGGCCTCCCGATCACGTCGTCGTGCGCCACCACGCCCCCGTGGAAGTGAAACTCGCCACCCTCCTCCAGGGTGATGAGGAACCTGCGCCCGCGGGCGTCCACGAGGAGCGCTCGCTCCCCCGCCGCCAGCGGGTCGCTCATCCGGTCGGGAGGGGCCTGACCCCCAGCTCGGCCGTGACGGTTCGGGCCCCTCCGTCTCGGATGACCGTGATCGAGATCTCGTCGCCCGGGGCGTGCTCCCGGATCGCGCTGCCCAGGTCCTCGCTGCTCCCGATCGCCTGGCCCTCGATCTCGACGATCACGTCTCCGACCACGATGCCGGCCTCCTCGGCACCGGTCCCGGGCGCGACCCCCCGCACGAGGGCACCCTCGTCGACGGGGAGGTCGAGCTGTGCAGCGACGACCGGGGTGACGTCCTGGGTCGAGACCCCGAGGTAGGCGGCCTCGGCCTCGGGGCTGGCGATCGCATCCTCGATGATGGGCCTGGCCCGGTTGATGGCGATGGCGAAGCCGATGTTCTCGGCCTCGGATGCCTGGACCCCGGCGGTGTTGATGCCGATCACGCGGCCGGCCAGGTCCACGAGCGGCCCCCCGGAGTTCCCCGGGTTGATCGGGGCGTCGGTCTGGATCAGCTCCTCGAGGGTGTTCTGCGCGCCCCGGCTGTCCTGGGTCTCGATCGACCGGCCCTTCGCGGACACGATCCCCGAGGTCACGGAGGGCCCACCCTCCAGGGCCAGGGCGAACCCCAGCGCGACGACCGTCTCACCCAAGCGCAGGGCGTCGGAGTCCCCGAGCTCGACGGTGGGCAGCTGCTGAGCCTCGATCTGGAGGATCGCGAGGTCGGCGTTGGGGTCGCCCCCGATCGCTCGCGCCTCGAACTCCCTCCCGTCGGCCAGGGTCACTTGGATGCTGAAGGCACCTTCCACGACGTGGAAGTTCGTGACGATAATCCCGTTCCGACGGACGACGAAGCCCGTGCCGGTCCCCGTGGCGCCCCCCGCCTGATTCACCCGGACGTTCACCACGGCCGGGCTGACGCGCTCCACCACGGCCGGGATCGGCTCATCGGTATCGAGCGGTGGGATCGGGGATGGGGATGCCGCGGTCCCGGCCGCTTGCTCGGGAGCCTCGATGGTGATCCCGGGACCGCCTGCGCACGCCGTGATCAGTAGGGAGCCGGCGAGCAGCAGGGCGGCCGTCCTGGCCCGCGTGCTCATCTCGCCGAGGATAGCATCGCGCCCGGCGAAGGCCCGGGCGCTATTCCTGCAGGTCGGCCCCCATCGCGTGGTAGCCGCCGTCCACGTGGAGGATCTCGCCGGTGATCCCCCGCGAGTGGTCGCTCAGCAGGAAGGCCACGGCTCCGGCCACCGGCGACGGATCCTTCACGTCCCACCCGAGGGGCGCGCGCTTATGCCAGAGGTCCGTGAAGACATCGAAGCCGGGGATCCCCTTGGCCGCGACGGTCTTGAGCGGCCCCGCCGACACCGCGTTGACGCGGACGCCCTCGCGACCCACGTCGCGGGCGAGGTACCGGGTGACGGCCTCGAGCGCGGCCTTCGCCACCCCCATCCAGTCGTAGCCGGGCCAGGCCACCGAGGCGTCGAAGTCCAGGGTCACGGCGCTGCCACCCCCCCTGAGCAGGGGTAGGAACGCCGTGACCAGAGCCTTGTACGAGAAGGCGCTCGTCTGTAGGGCGGTGGCCACGCTGGGCCACTCCGTCTCGAGGAATCTCCCTCCAAGGGCGTCCTGGGGTGCGAAGGCGATCGCGTGGAGGAGGCCGTCCAGGCGCTCCCAGCGGTGCCCCACCGCCGCCGCCACGCCCGCTACGTGCTCCGGATCGTTCACGTCCATCTCCAGGACGTCGGCGGGCTCGGGGAGGCGCTTCGCGCTCTTCTCGGTGATCGACATCCCGCGACCGAAGCCGGTGAGCAGCACCTCGGCGCCCAGCTCCTGGACTTGCTTGGCGCAGTGGAAGGCGATGCTTTGGGGTGTCAGCACCCCGGTGAACAGCAGCCGCTTGCCCTCGAGCATCGTGGGCATCCTATGGAGCGGCGGCCAGAGCCGCCACCTCCTCCAACACGCGGTCCACCTCGTCCTCGGTGTGGTAGTGGCAGAAGCCGATCCGGACCGCCCCGCCCGAGTTCTCCAGCCCGAGCCGCTCCATGATCGCCAGCGCGTAGTAGTTGCCGTCCCAGACGAAGATCCCCCGTCGGGCCAGCTTCTCGGCGGTGGACCGGGGGTGCTGGCCGCCCACCCGGATCGCGAACGTCGGGGTGCGCTGGTCCACGCGCTCGGGGTCGCCGATGCCGTAGAGCCGCACGGCGGGGATTCGAGTGATCCCCTCGAGGAAACGTCTGGAGAGGAGGCTCTCGTGCTCCCGGATCTCCTCCATCGCGGCCAGGACGCCACGGCGGCCCTCTCCCTCCACGAGATCGCGGAGGTAGCTGATCGCGGCCGTCAGACCGGCCAGGGCCTCGTGACTCTGGGTGCCGGTCTCCCAGCGGTCGGGCGGCTCTTCGGGAGCCGGCCGGACCTTGTACGGCCGGAGTCGTTCCAGCAGCCCTCTCCTCGCCGCCATGATCCCTAGGTGGGGACCGAAGAACTTGTACGGGGAGCAGAGCACCGCGTCGAAGGGTCCCGCGTCGATCGAGCGGTGGGGCGCCAGGTGGACCGCGTCCCCCACGAGGATCGCTTCCGGCGCTCGCTCCCGGACCATCGCGACCACCTCGTCCACCGGGGTGAGGCTTCCCACGGCGTTTGAAGCGAGCGTCAGCGCGACGACGCGCGTGCGCCCGCCCAGGGCTCGCTCCAGGCTCGCCAGATCGAGCGTGCAGTCCACCTCGTCGAGGTTCGCCCATCGGACGGTCGCTCCCCTGTCCTCGGCGGCCAGGAGCCATGGGGCCACGTTCGCGTCGTGATCGAGGACGGTCACCACGAGCTCGTCGCCCGGTCCGAGCTCTCGAGCCACCGCCCGCGAGAGGGCCAGGCTCAGGGTGGTCATGTTCGGGCCGAACACCACCTCTCGCGGGTCGCAGCCCAGCAGGTCGGCGGCGGATCGCCTGGCGGCGGCGATCGCCTCGTCGGTCTCGAGGCTCGTGGCGAAGACCCCGCCGACGTTGGCGTTGCTCCGGCGCAGGTAGTCGGCCATCGCGTCGATCACTACTTCGGGCACCTGGGTCCCTGCGGGCGCGTCGGCGAAGACGCACGGGCGACCCTCGATCGTCCGCTCGAGGGCGGGGAATCGCTTCCGCGCCGCCTCCACGTCCAGGCCCATGGGCGACAGGGTGGCGCATCCCCCCGGGCGCCGCCACCCGTCTTGACGAGCCGGCCCTGGCCGCCAAAATGGGCCGGTGCGCTCTCGCCTCACCCGCGGTCGGGTCGCGGCGGTGGCCGTCGCCGTGCTGATGGTGCCCCTCGTCGGCGCGTCAGCGTCGGCCGAGCCGGGCACGACGACGCTGATCGCTTCCTCTCACCGCGTGACCTACGGCGAGACGCTGTCGCTGCAGGGCGTCCTCTCCACCGCCGACGCCTGCCTCGCGGGCCGCTCGGTGGCCCTCCAGCGACGTCTGCCGGGCATGGTGGGCTGGGAGGAGGTCACGGTCGCCTCGACGGGAGCGGGAGGGGCCTTCGCCTTCCAGACCGTGCCCCAGGAGATCGCGGACTACCGAGCCCTGATCGCCCCCGAGACGCGGGAGGCCGTCCCCTGCGACGAGGTCCTCTCGCAGGTGGTGGGGATCGAGGTGGAGGCCGCGGTCAGCCTGGCTCTCTCCAGGAACCCGGTCCCCGCCTCCGGCTGCGTCCGGCTCCGGATCGCCGTGCTCCCGACCAAGCCGGGACACGAGGTGGTGCTCCAGCGCCGTCGCGGAGGCTCCTGGGCTACCGAGGAGACCCTGATCCTGGGGGCGGACTCTCAGGCTTCCCGCCACACCTGCATGACCTGGAGCGAGATCGGGCCCCACCGGTTCCGAGCGCGGTGGCCCCGCCAGGACGAGGCGAACTTCGCGGCAGCCTCTTCCCCCGTTCGCATGCAGGTGGTGAAGGCGGCGTGGATGAAGAGGATCGACGCGATAGCGGCGCCCCTCCGGATGGGCGTGTCGGTGCGCGAGCAGGGCGCCTTCCTCTTCCGGCGGGGGGACACGGGCCTCCGCACCCCCGCGTCGAACCAGAAGCTGCTGCTCTCGATGGCGCTCCTGGACGCGCTGGGCCCGGATCGGAGGCTCGCCACGAAGGCGGTGTCCCGCCGGCCCCGGAACGGGGTGGTCCGGGGAAACCTCTGGATCGTGGGGTCCGGCGATCCGGAGGTCGGTCCCTCGAAGGTGCGGAAGCTCGCCGCGCGCATCGAGGAGGCGGGCGTTCGGAGGATCACTGGGGGCGTCCGGGGCAGCACCGCGCTCTTCGCCCGCGACTGGTGGGCGCCGGGCTGGCGCTCCTACTTCCCGCGCACGGTGATCGCGCTCCCCACGGCACTCACGTTCCGCGGAAACGTGGTCGGCGGACATCACGTGCGCGACCCTGAGCGCAGAGCCGCGCTGGCCCTCACCAAGCAGCTCAGGAGACGCGGCATCCGCGTGGTGAAGCCGCCGGGGATGGGGCGGCACCCCTCCGGCCGGCCCGAGCTAACACGGGTCGAGTCGCGTCACCTCTCGGGCATCCTCGCGATCACGAACCACGCGTCCTCGAACTTCTGGGCCGAGGTCCTGACGAAGGGCCTGGCCGTGGCCCGGCGCAAGCCGCCCGGCACGATCGCCAAGGGGGCCGGCGCGATCGCGGCGTGGGTGAAGGCGAACGGCGGGCGTTCCCGCAGCCACGACGGCTCGGGGCTCTCGTACGCGAACCGCACGACCCCGGCGTCGATCGCCAAGCTGCTCGGTCGGGCCGAGGGCGAGGCCTGGGGCGATCGCCTGCGCTCGAGCCTCCCCGCCGGAGGGGTCGGCACGCTCTCCCGCCGGCTCCACGATGTCCCGGTGCGCGCCAAGACGGGGACGCTGAGCGGCATCAGCGCCCTCTCGGGCTGGGTGGAGTCGAAGCGCACGGGCACCTGGGTCGAGTTCTCCCTGCTGTCGCAGGGCGTGTCCACTACCCGCGCCAAGGCCGCCGAGGACCGCATCGTGCGCATCCTCTGGCGGAATGCTCGCTAGCCCCGAAGGCAGTCGTCGAGCAGGTCCGGGTCGATGTTGGAGCCGGTGCCGATACAGATCACTCGACGGGCGTCGGCCGCGGTTGCGCCCGCCCACACGGCGGCGGGCGC
>DASUTZ010000129.1:0-8054 GCA_036374295.1 Actinomycetota bacterium | reverse complement strand
CGGCGGACCGTGGGGCTGATGGTGATGGCGCCGCTGCTCCTGCTGATCGTCTTCGGCTTCGCGGCGAGGTTCGACGTCGACGAGGTCTCCACGATCGTCGTGGGGGAGGGCGCCGAGGCGGCGCGGGGGCGCCTCCCCGAGCTGTTCGAGGTGGTGGAGACGATGCCCGGCGGCCGGGCCGAGGCCGTCCAAGGCCTGCGTGAGGGCAGGGCCGCCGCAGCCGTGGTCGTCGGGCCGGAGCCCGAGATCTTGCTGGACGGGGCCGAGCTCTTCTCCGCCCAGGCGGCGCTGCGGAGCCTGGCAGGCGCCGGCGGTCCGCCCGAGGGCCCGCGCCCCCGAGTGGAGGTCCTCTTCAACCCAGGGCTCGAGACGTCGGCCGTCATGATCCCCGCCATCGCCGGGATGATCCTCGTCTTCGTGGGCACCCTGATCACGAGCCTGGGCGTGGTGCGCGAGCGTCAGGCCGGTACCCTCGAGCAGCTGGCCGTGATGCCCTTCCGGCCGTGGGAGGTCTTCCTGGGCAAGGTGTCGCCCTACTTCGTGGTGGCGGTCTTCGACCTCGTGCTCGTCCTGGGGGTGGGGGTGCTGCTCTTCGACGTCCCGTTCGAGGGTGCGATCGGGACGTTCCTGATCGGGTCCCTGCTGTTCCTGTTCGTGACGCTGGGCATGGGCATCCTGGTGTCGAGCGTCAGTCAGAACCAGGGGCAGGCGATCCAGCTGGCGATGATGCTCCTGCTCCCCCAGGTCCTCCTCTCCGGGATGATCTTCCCGATCGAGTCGATGGCGGTGGGGGTGCGGTGGATCGCCTACATCCTGCCGCTGACCTACTTCATCGAGATCGCGAGGGGCGTGATGCTGCGCGCCGCTCCGCTCGATGCCCTGTGGCCGTACCTGGGGCTGCTGGCCGCGCTCGGCCTGGTGGTGTTCGGGCTCGCCGTCCTCCGGTTCCGGCGGGATCTGGCGCCGGCCCGGGCCGGCGCCCGGCGCCGGCCCGGGCCGGCCCCCGAGGCCGCGCCATGAGCTGGGGCGTCTGGGAGATCTCAGCCCGCTACGGGGACCGTCCGGCGCTCGAGGGCGTGACCCTGGAGGTCCTGCCGGGGTCGATCGCCTCCGTCGTCGGCGCGGACGGAGCGGGAAAGACGACCCTCCTGCGGGTGCTGGCCGGCGCCCGCGACGCCGACGCGGGGGAGGTGCGGCGCCCGGCTCCCGAACGGCTGGGCTTCGTCTCCCAGGGCTCGGGGGTGTACGAGGACCTCACCGTGGCGGAGAACCTGGCGTTCGCCGCCCGGGCCTACGGCGTGGACGAGCTCGACGGTCGCACGGCCGACCTGCTGGCGGCGACCGGCCTGGCGGAGGCCCGAGAGCGCCTGGGGTCCCGGCTGTCCGGAGGGATGCGTCAGAAGCTGGGGGTGGCGATGGCCATGATCCACCGGCCGGATCTTCTCGTCCTGGACGAGCCCACGACGGGCCTGGACCCCGTGAGCCGGGTCGAGCTCTGGGCGATGGTGGCCGGGGCCGCCGCCGAGGGGGCGGCGGTGCTCGTCTCCACCGCCTACCTGGAGGAGGCCGAGCGGGCCACTCACGTGCTGGTCCTCGACGAGGGCCGACCGCTCGTGTCCGGCTCTCCCGGGGAGGTGCTCGCCTCGGTTCCCGGCGTCGTCCTGGAGCTCCCCAGCCGGCCGGAGGACGTCCCGTCGTGGAGGAGAGGCAGGACCTGGCGAGCCTGGGTCCTGGAGGGAGACCCGCCGCCGGGCGCCCGTCGGGTCGCGCCCGACATCGACGACGCGGTGATGGTCGCCGCGTTGAGCAGGGCGCGGTCGTGACGGCGCTGGCCCAGGCTCGAGCCGTGACCCGTCGGTTCGGCCGGGTCGTCGCGGTCGCGGACGCCCACCTCGATCTGCGACGCGGCGAGGTCGTCGGCCTCGTCGGCGCCAACGGGGCCGGGAAGACAACGTTGATCCGGGTCCTCCTCGGACTCCTCCCCCCGACCTCGGGTGAAGTCCGGCTGTTCGGCGAGGCCCCCTCCCGGCGAACCCGGCGTCGCGTGGGCTACGTGCCTCAGAGCCTGGGCCTCTACGAGGACCTCACGGTGGACGAGAACCTCCGCTTCGCGGCGGCTGCGTACGGCGCCCCGCCACCCGTCACGCACGACGAGGTCGCGGGCGTGGGGGACTGGCTGGTGGGCGAGCTTCCGCTCGGCCTCCAGCGTCGGGTTGCGTTCGCAGCCGCGGTCGGCCACGAGCCCGACCTGCTCGTCCTCGACGAGCCGACCTCGGGCGTGGGTCCGCTGGGGAGGGCCCGCCTCTGGGACGACATCCACGGGGCGGCCGACCGCGGCGTGGGCGTGCTGGTCACGACCCACTACATGAGCGAGGCGGAGCAGTGCCATCGCCTCGTGGTGCTCGCCGGGGGTCGGGTCGTGGCCGAGGGGACCCTGGAGGAGATCCTGGGCGGGCTCACCGTGGTCCGCGTCCGAACCGATCGATGGGAGGACGCGTTCGCCAGGCTCCGGGACGCCGGCCTTCGCCTCGGGCTCGTCGGGCGCTCTCTGCGCGTGGTCGAGGCCCGCGTGGAGCAGGTGGCCGGATCCCTGGCCGGGGCGGGGATCGAGGCGGAGGTCGCCGAGGCCCCGGCCACCTTCGAGGAGGCCTTCCTCATGCTCTCGGAGAAGGCGTGATGGTCAGGACCGGCAGGCGGCCCGGGGAGAGCGGCACGCGCGAGGCGATCGTGGAGGCCGCGCGCCGGGCCTTCGCCGAGCACGGCTACGAGGGCGCCACGATCCGAGGGATCGCGGCCCGGGCCGGGGTCGATCCCGCGCTCGTCTACCACTTCCACGGGTCCAAGGAGGAGCTGTTCGCCGCCGCGATGCGGCTCCCCTTCCAGCCCTCGGAGGTGATCCCCTCGCTGCTGGAGGGAGAGCCCGACAGGCTGGGGGAGCGGATCCTCCGCCTCTTCCTGAAGGTGTCCGACCAGCCGGGAGGAAACCCGTTCGTGGCCCTGATGCGGTCGGCCAGCACGAACGAGCAGGCGGCGCGCATGCTGCGCGAGTTCCTGGCGAGGGAGGTGATCGGACGCGTGGCGACGGCCCTGGGGGCTCCGGATGCCGAGCTCCGAGCGACCTTCGTGGGGTCCCAGCTCGCTGGCTTGGCCATGGCGCGATACATCCTGCGGATGGAGCCGCTGGCCTCGGCCGACCAGGATGCCGTGGTCGCGGCCGTGGCCCCCACGCTCCAGCGCTACCTCACCGGGGATCTGGCCTGAAGAAATCCCCGGCCTAAGTGGTCGGCGTCCCGTCCGTCACCGATCTGCTGAGGGCGATTCGACCGAAGGCGGGGCGGATGCCGGCGGGAACGTGGGGTGGAGCGCCCCCCACTCGCTCCGCACGAAGGGTTGACCCCTCGGGCCACATCGACGTGGAGGGTGAGCGCGACGATGTGCCGCGGGGCGTGCTAGCGTCCGGCGCGATGTTCGAGCTCGATCACGTGATCCTCGGCGTCGTGGACCTCCCGGCCGCCTCGGCCCGGCTCCGGACGGACCTGGGGCTCGCCTCGGTGGAAGGGGGCCGTCATGTCGGCGTGGGCACCGGGAACCGCATCGTGCCGCTCGGCCGCAACTACGTAGAGGTGCTGGCGGTGGCCGACCCCGAGGAGGCGCGGGCCCATCCCTTTGGGCGGTGGGTGCTCGACTACCTGGGCGGCCGCGAGCGGTTCCTCGGCTGGTGCCTGCGCACCGACGGGCTCGACGTGATCGCAAAGCGGCTGGGCCTCGAGATCGAGGCCTGGTCCCGGGAGCGGCCCGACGGGGCCGTGCTCCGTTGGCGGATGGCGGGCCTCGACGTCGCGATGAAGGACCCGTCCCTCCCCTTCTTCATGGAGTGGGAGATCGAGGACGACCTTTACCCGGGACGGACGCGCGCGGCTCACGCGGCCGAGCCCAAGGGGTTCGCGTGGGTGGAGGTGGCGGGCGACGCGGAGCGTCTCGCGGCCTGGATCGGCCCGGCCGACCTCCCGATGCGCGTCGTCGAGGGAGACCCGGGCATCCGGGCGGCGGGGATCCGCCTGGGCGTTTCCGAGGCGGTCCTCAGGCCGGCGCCCTGAGCGAGCGGCGTCTATCCAGGCGGCCGGCCTCGGACCAGGGCGATCGCCTCCCCGCAGAAGCGGATCGAGCGCTCGTCGATGGGATCGAGGACGAGGATGAGCTCGTCGGCGCCGGCCTCCGCGATCTCGCGGAGGCCGGCGCCGACCTTCTCGGGGCCGCCCGTGAGCGGTGTGACGCCCTCCTGGGCGGGGCGCTCGCCGGCCTCCTCGTCCACCACGATGAACACGCACGCGCTCCGTTCGACCGCCTCCGGCTCGCGCCCCACCCGCTCCACGGCCCGATCGATCTCAGCGTTCCCACGGGCGAAGCCCTCGGGGGTGTTGCCGTACCAGTCGTACCAGGTGTTCCACACGTCGACGTGGGGGAGCGCTGCGGCGAGCACGCGCCGGCCCGTGCTCCCGATCATGAGCGGGATCCTCTGGGACGGCCGCGGCAGCAGCACCGCGTCCTCCGCCTCGTGGAAGCGCCCGGGGAACGTCACTCTTTCTCCCGCCAGCAGGCGCCGGACGATCTCGAACGCCTCCTCGAACCTGGACGCCCGATGGTCGAAGGGAATCCCGAAGGCCCGGAACTCCTCCTCGTTCCAGCCCGCCCCGAGCCCGAGCACGAGCCGCCCCCCGCTCAGCTCGTGGACCGCGGCCGCCGTGCGCGCCAGCACGCCCGGCGGCCGGAACGCTGTGCAGGCCACGAGCGGCCCCAGCCGGGCCCGCTCGGTGACCGCGGCGAGCCCCGCGAGCAGGGCCCAGGCGTCCCAGGGCCCTCGCTCGGGCCGCCCGTCGTCCCGGTAGAGGAGGTGGTCGCCGACCCAGAGCGAGTCGAAGCCCACCTCCTCAGCGGCTCGCGCCATCGCCACATACTCGGGCCAGCGCACCTCGCGCTCGACCTCCGGGAGCTGGACCCCGACGCGCATGGAGGGAGTCTAGGCGGATGGCCCGGAGGCCGACGGGCGATCAGGCCTCGGGCTCGTCGGTGAAGCCGACCTTGAGGTGGGTGCCGTCGCAGAACGGCTTGTTCCCCGACTGCCCGCAGCGGCACAGCGCGACGCGGGTCCCCTCCCGGAGCACCTCGCCCTCGCGCTCGATCCGGACCCGTCCCCGCAGGTAGATCGGGCCCTTGGGATCGACTCGGATCTCCGCCTGCTCGGGCACCTCCTCCTGGGGGCCGCCGTCGAGCCGCCGGAACCCCAGCGCCCCCGTCGGACAGTCCTGGACCACCTTCCCGATCTCGTCGGCGCTGGCCTCCTCGAGGCGGACCCACGGCCGCTCGCGGGGCCGGAAGACCCTCGGGAGCTGGCCGTAGCACGCCCCGTAGTGGATGCAGAGCGACGGCTCCCACGTGACCTCGATCTGGTCGTCGCGGTAGATCCGCTCGACCCCCGGCTGCTTCCGTGCCTGTGCCACTGCGTCCCCTCTCGTCCCTGCTGCGCATGGTAGCGGCTGGGGGCCGCGGCGTCGCTGGTACGATGCCCGCCGTCGAGGGAGGGGTTCGTGGGGAGGGCGTTCGTCCAGCCGTCGTTCTGCTGGGGATCGCGGTGTGGTTGGGCGCGCGGGCGCTCGGGGAGCTCGGGCCCGCGGAGGCCTCCGAGCCGGAGCGAGGCGGCCTGCTCCGCATCTTCTCCGGGTTCCTCGGGCTCACCCTGCTCAACCCGGTCACGAGCGTGTACTTCACGGCCCTGATCCTCGGGCTGCGCGGCGGGGAGCTCGAGGCCGGATCGGCGAAGGTCGCCTTCGTCGCCGGCGCCTTCCTCGCCTCCCTGTCCTGGCAATGGCTGCTGGCCGGCGCCGGGTCGGTCCTCCGCCACCGGCTCCCGACGAGGGCTCGGCGGGTCACGAGCCTCCTCGGCGGCGCGATCGTCGCCCTCCTGGCGCTCGGATCCTCCTGGGCTGACCCGCGTCAGCGCGCGTAGAGGACGATCGCGACGGCCGTCGCGAGGTTGAGGCTGGAGACGCCGTCCCGCATGGGGATGCGGACCCGTAGGTCGGCTCGGCGCAGGACACCCTCACTCAGGCCAGCCCGCTCGGTCCCGAACGCCGCCACGGTCCGGGACGGGAGGACGCCGGGACCCAGCTCGATCCCCTCCGGGTCGAGCGCCACGAGCGGACGATCGGATACGGGCAGGGTCTCCACCCGGGCCACCGGGACGGCGAAGTGGAGCCCCGCGCTCCCGCGGAGCGCCGCCGGGTGCCAGGGGTCATGCCGTCCAGTGGTGAGGACGCCGGCCGCTCCCGCCGCCGCCGCGACGCGCACCACGGCGCCCACGTTCTCCAGGCGGCGGGGCTCCTCCAGGAAGATCACCGGCCAGGGTCCCGGGTCGGCCAGCACGGCGGCCATGTCCACCGACGGCCGGCGGGCCAGCGCGACGACGCCCGTGGCCGGAGGTGTGGGCGAGAGCTCCGCGAAGCCCTCCGCGGGGATCCGCTCGACGGCCCGAAGCCGACCGGCCGCGTCCGGCGCGAGGTCGGCCGCCAGCTCCTCGAGCGGGCTCTCGTCCGAGGCCACGACGTCGAGCAGTTCGGCACCGAACCGGATGGCGTGCTTCACGGCGTGAATCCCCTCCAGCACGGCCAGCGAGGGGTCTCGCCGAGCCGCCCGGTACCGCTCCCTCCGGTCCACGCCGCGAGTCTCCCACGCGTATCCTGCGCCCGTGGAGATCGAGGCCACCGACTACCACACGGCGGGGGAGCCCTTCCGCATCGTGACGGGCGGGGCTCCCGCGCTCGAGGGGGGCTCGATCCTCGACAAGCGAGCCTTCGCGGCGGAGCATCTGGACGAGGTCAGACAACTGCTGATCCAGGAGCCCCGGGGGCACGCGGACATGTACGGGTGCTTCGTCACGGACCCGGAGGACGAGGGCGCCGACCTCGGCGTTGTCTTCTTCCACAACGCCGGCTACAGCACCGCGTGCGGCCACGGCACGATCGCGCTGGTCACGTGGGCGCTGGAGTCTGGGAGGCTCGAGCGTGAGGGGCTGCCGGTCGAGGACGACGAGGTCCGGGTCGTGGTGGACGTCCCCTCGGGACGGCTCCCGACCTGGGCTCGGCTCGAGGGGGATCGGGTGCGGTCGGTTCGCTTCCGGAACGTGCCGTCCTTCTGCAGGGCCCGGGGGATCGAGGTGACGGGGGTCACGGCCGACGTCTCGTACGGGGGAGCCTTCTACGCGTCGGTGGCCGCGGCTGACGCGGGCCTCACCGTGGAGCCCGAGCACACGGAGCGGTTCATCGCCCTGGGCCGAGAGATCCAGGCCGCGCTGAACGAGCGGAGGATCGCGGAGCACCCGGCGGAGGGGCGTCTGAGCGGCGTGTACGGGGTGATCTTCCACGAGGAGGCTCCCGAACCCGAGGCCCGGGTCCACCAGCGGAACGTGGCGATCTTCGCGGACGGCGAGGTGGACCGCTCGCCCTGCGGGAGCGGGACCTCGGCCCGGCTGGCGGTGCTCCACGCCGACGGGGGGATCGAGCGGGGGGAGTGGATGCTGCACGACGGGATCGTGGGGACGCGGTTCCGGGGCCGGGTGGTGGAGGAGACTGAGATCCACCGCCTCCCCGCGGTGGTCACCGAGGTCGAGGGATCCGCGCACCGGAGCGGGGAGCACCGATTCGTGCTGGAGGAGGGCGATCCCCTGGGGACGGGCTTCCTCCTGCGCTGAGGCCGTGGCGATCACGATCGCGCTGGCCGGCGACACGATGCTCGGGCGGGGGGTGGCCGAGCGGATCGAGGAGCGCGGGCCGAGGTCCCTGGTCGCCCCAGAGGTGGCATCGCTGATGCGGGAGGCCGACCTCTGCATCCTGAACCTGGAGTGCTGCATCTCGGACCGGGGGGAGCCGTGGCCGGCGCCCGGGAAGCCGTTCTTCTTCCGGGCGCCGGCCACGGCGGTCGAGACCCTGGTGGACCTGGGCGTGGACGCCGTGACGCTGGCCAACAACCATGCGCTCGACTTCGGCGAGGTGGCCCTGCTC
>DASUTZ010000128.1:0-3792 GCA_036374295.1 Actinomycetota bacterium | reverse complement strand
GAGGTCGAGGATCACGGAGGCGATCCCGGTCGGGTTCCGCGCGGCAGAGAACAGCTCGAGAGCCTCGTGGATCGCGGTCCGGCTCTCGTCCCACCTTCCGACCCGCCCGTAACCGACCCCGAGGTTCGACAGCCCGTTCGCGAGGTGAAAGGGGTCGCCCAGCCTCCGGTAGGTCTCGACGCCCTCCTCCTGCCGTCTCACCGCGGCCTCCCAGTTGCCCATGATCGCGTCGGCCAACGCCAGAGCGGAGAGGGTCCGCGTGGCTCCAAGCTCGTCTCCCACCTCACGGAAGAGACTGAGCGCTTCCTCCAGCAGCCGCAGAGCATCCTCGAACTCGTCACCGGCGATGGCCGCGTGCGCCATGTCGTACGCGGCCGCCGCGATCCGAACCGGGCTCCCCCGCCCTCGCTCGATCGCGAGGGACTCCTCGTAGAA
The DNA here is from genome assembly GCA_036374295.1 of Actinomycetota bacterium. GTDB lineage: Bacteria > Actinomycetota > UBA4738 > UBA4738 > CALAEC01 > DASUTW01. Next base: position 3,357 of record DASUTZ010000128.1, on the reverse strand, counting down.
CCCCCGCGCGGCGGGCACGTCCGCCTGCCACCACGCGATCCCGCCCGCCCCCGTGAGGGCTTTCGCCCTGGCCGCCGTCGGTCCTTGCCCGTCCGGGTGCGCCAGAAGCTCCTCGAACCACCGCCGGCCCTCCGCGAGATGCCCCCGCTGGTGCCAAAACCTCCACAGCGCTCCGGCCGCCTCCTGCGCCCGAGCGAGCTCGCCCTGCTCGATCGCCCGCCGCAGGGCCCTCCGGATGTTCGCCTGCTCCCGGTCGCAGCGATCGAGCCATTCGCCTTGGTCCTCGGCCATCAGATGTGGCTCGACCTCCTGTGCCAGGTCGAGGAAGAGCTCGGCGTGGCGCCGGCGAACGTCGTCGAGCTCTCCCAGCGCCTCGAGCTGCTCTCGGCCGAACTCCCGGATCGTCTCCAGCATCGAGAACCGAGGATCGCCTTCCGAGGCCTCGGCCAACCGGATCAGCGACTTGTCCACGAGGGAGGTCATCGAATCCAGAGGATCCAGGCCGAGGCCCGCCGTGTCGCACACGGCCTCCGCGGACGTCAGGGTCCAGCCACCGGCGAAGATCGACAGCCGGGCGAACATCCTCCGCTCGGCCTCCACGAGCAGGTCGTAGCTCCAGGCGATCGCACCTCGGAGGGTGCGCTGGCGCTCGGGCAACGTCCGAGCGCCCGACTCCAGCAGCGCCAGTCGATGGTCGAGCCGCTCGATCATCTGCTGCGGAGCGAGGAGCTTCGTCCGGGTCGCCGCGAGCTCGATGGCCAGCGGGAGGCCGTCGAGGCGGACCAGGACCTCCGCCACCTCCTCGGCGTTCTCCTCGCTGACTTCGAAGGCCGGGTTCACGGCCAGGGCTCGCTCGGTGAAGAGTCGCACGGCCTCGGTCTCGCAGAGCGCGGGGAGATCCGGGAGGTGCTCGGGATCGGGCGGCTGGAACGGCGGCACGGGCCGCTCGTGCTCACCGCGCACCCCGAGCGGCGTGCGGGAGGTGACGATCACCCTGAGCCTGGGGGCGGCCGTCAGAAGCTCCTCGACGATGGGAGCCGCTTCCACGACCTGCTCGAAGTTGTCGAGGATCAGGAGGAGATTGAGGCCGCGCACGTGATCCTTCAGGCCCTCGCTCAGCGGGCGGCCCGGCTCCTCGGGAACGCCCAGGACGCCGGCGATCGCGGAGGGGACGAGGGCCGGATCCGTGTAGGTCGAGAGGTCGACGAAGAACGCCCCGTCCTCGTAATCGGAGATCGTCTCGGCCGCCACCTGGAGGGCCAGCCGGGTCTTCCCGCTGCCTCCCGGGCCGGTGAACGTCAGCAGACGCGTCCGCCGCAGGAGACGGGTCGCTTCCTCGATCTCATGCTCCCTCCCGACGAAGGACGTGAGCTGGACCGGTAGGTTGTTCGGGCGCGCGTCGAGGGTCCGGAGCGGAGGGAAGTCCGACGGCAGGCCCTCGATCACCACGTCGTGGAGGCGCTCAGGATGGGCGATGTCCTTGAGCCTGTGTTCCCCGAGGCCGCGCAGCGAGACGCCCCCCGGGAGGGCATGCTCTACGAGGCCCCGCGTGGCCTCCGAGAGCAGGATCTGACCGCCGTGCGCCGCCGCCGCGATCCGCGCGGCCCTGTTCACGTCGATGCCCACGTAGTCGGCGCCGCCCAGGACCCCCTCGCCCGTGTGAAGGGCCATCCGGACGCGGAGGGGCGCACCGTGGGACCAGTCGTGCTCGGCGAGGCTCCGCTGGGCGGCGACCGCGGCCTCGAGCGCCCCGGCCGGCCTCTGGAAGACGACGAAGAACGCGTCCCCCTCGCTGCGAACGTGGTGCCCGCCGGAGGCCTCCACGGCCCGAGACACGATGGCGTCGTGCTCGCCCTGAACGGTCGCGTAGGCGTCGCCGAGCTCCTGGAGCAGCCGGGTCGAGCCCTCGATGTCGGTGAACAGGAAGGTGACCGTCCCGGTCGGGAGCTCTCCCATGGCGGACGAAATGTAGCGCGTTCGCGGCCTCGGGGCCGGGCCCGAAGAGCGATGTCAGTCCAGCGCGAACGAACCCGTGACGATCTCGCCCGCGGGCTCGTAGAGGGCCATGACCACGCCCGTGGAGGAGACCTCCTGGTCGACAAGCTTCAGCCCGGAGGGCATCGTCCCGTCCCCGAACAGACGCTTCCCCGACCCGATCACGAGGGGGAAGATCCAGAGACGGAACCGATCCACGAGCCCGTGGCGCAGCAGCGTCTGGATCAGGTTCGCGCTGCCGTGCACCTGGAGCTCCGGCCCGTCCTCCTCCTTGAGCGCCGCGATGCCAGCCGCGACATCTCCCTCGATCAGGACGGAGTTGCTCCACTCCAGGGTGGGGCGGCCACGCGAGGCCACGTACTTCGTCGCCTCGTTGAAGGTCCTCGCGCCCTCCTCCTCGGGCGCGTTCGGCCAGTGCGCCGCCATGATGTCGTAGGTCCGTCGCCCGAGGACCATGGCGAACGGCCGGCTCGTCGCCTCCGCCATGACTCGGCCCATCTGCTCGTCCCAGTAGTTGACCGACCAGCCGCCGTGGGCGAAGCCGCCGCTGTCGTCCTCCTCGGGGCCGCCCGGCGCCTGCATGACCCCGTCCAGGGTCAGGAACGTCTGTACGACGAGGTCTCTCATCAGGCCTTATCCCTTCGTGTCGGGGTCAGGAACCGAGGAGGGCGTCCATCTGGCCCACCGCCTGCTCGATGCCCTCGGCCGCCCCCAGCTCCATGACGCGCTCCATGTCCTCACGGGAGTCGAAGGTCGAACGCAGCTCCATACGTGTCCCGCCCTCGTGCTCCGTGAGCTGCATGCGCACGGCGCTGATCGGCATGTCGGCGATCGGGTTCCCCTCCTCATCGGCGAACCCGTCCTCGAACTCCAGCGCCTTCGGGGCGTCGACCGAGACGATCCGCCACCAGCCCCGGTACCGCTCGCCCTCCGGGCTCGTCATGTAGTAGGCGACCTCGCCGCCCGGCGTCAGGTCGTGCCGCTCGAAGGTCGCCGGGTATCCGGGAGGTCCCCACCACCGCTCCAGCTTCCGCGGGTCGGCCCACAGCTCCCAAACACGCTCCATCGGCGCCTCGAAGTCCGCGATCAGGGTGAAGGTCAAGCCGTCCAGGTCCTTGTCGATGCTGGTGACGCTCATCGCTCTCGTCCTTTCGTCTCGTCGAGCAGGTCCGATATCCTCTCTACCCGCTCCCGCCAGGTCGCCTCGAGCCGATCGAGGGCGCGGCGGGCTCGGCGCACCGCCTCGGGGACCGTGTGCACGAGGTGCTCGCGCCCGCGCCGCTCCTTCGTGACGAGGCCGGCCCGCTCCAGCACGGCGACGTGCTTCTGCACCGCGGCGAAGCTCATGGGGTAGGCCTCGGC
>DASUTZ010000127.1:0-3830 GCA_036374295.1 Actinomycetota bacterium | reverse complement strand
CGGCCGGTACGATGCGGGCCTCCCCCTCCCGAGACGCGGCCGGACGCCGCGCTTCCATGGACGGGTTCCGCGACTGGCTGGAGGGGCTGACCGCGAGGGAGCTCGCGGTGTACGGGGTCGTCGCGCTGGCGCTGCTCGTGGCCGGCGGGGCGTGGGTCCTGCGTGGGCGGCCTTCGGCCACCCCCATCCAGGGACCGGCGCCACGGGCGGGGCCGTCGCCGGAGGCGGAGGGGGCTCCGGTTATCGTGCACGTCGCCGGGATGGTGCGGACGCCCGGCGTCTACCAGCTCGCCGAGGGCGACCGCGTGATCGACGCGATCGAGATGGCGGGAGGGGCTCGCAGGGGCGCCGCCCTCGAGGCGCTCAACCTGGCGGCGGTACTGACGGACGGGCAGCAGATCCTCGTCCCCAAGCGCGGGGCGGCGCCCGATCCGGCCGCGCCCTCGGCGGGGGGCTCATCGGGGTCAACATCGAACCTCGTCAACCTGAACACGGCGGACGCGACGACGCTGGAGACCTTGCCGGGGATCGGGGAGGTGCTGGCCCAGCGGATCATCGAGCACCGGGAGGCGAATGGGTCGTTCGCCTCGGTGGACGACCTCATCTCGGTGAGCGGCATCGGCGAGGTCACGCTTGAAGAGCTGCGGCCGCTGGTGACGGTGTGATGGTGGCGGTTGCGCTCGGCGCCGTGGCCCTGTGGGCGGGGCTCCTGCTGGGGTGGGGGCGGATCGAGCCATCCGCAGGAGGGTGGATGCTCGCGCTCGGCGCCGGGGCCGTCCTGCTGGTCGGGCGGCGTCGACGCGGGAGCTCACGGGACGCCGCCGCGCTGGGGGAGCGCGAGCGGGTGCTGGCGGCGGCGGGGTTCCTCTCACGGCCGCCGCATGTCGGGCGGCCCGTGCTCCGCACCATGGCGCTGGCGGCGGCGACTCTGCTGATCGGGCTGGCGTGGGCCGGGCTGCGTCTCCGCTCACCCCCCGACCTGGGGCCGCTGGAGGGTCGGAGCGCGCCGTTCCTCGGAACGGCGCGCTCCGACCCGAGGAGCTTCCCCACCGGCTGGGGGGTGGAGGTCCGCGTCGATCGGGCCGGGGATCGCCCCCTGGGACACCTGGTGTGGGTCTCGGGTCGGGGGGAGCCCCCGCAGGTGGCGGCGGGGGACCGGGTGCGCGGCGCGGGCCGCTTCCGCCGCGTCGAAGGGGAGGAGGGTTTCGAGCGATACCTGACCGATCGAGGGGTGGCCGCACTTGTGTCGGCGTCGGAGCTGGGGCGGGAGGGCCCGCCGCGCAACCCGCTGCTCCGAGTCGCGAACGAGGTCCGCGACGCGCTGGCCGGCGGGGCGCGGCGGGCCCTCCCGCCCCGGAGAGCGGGACTGCTGCTCGGCCTGACGATCGGGGACACGCGCGGGATGCACCCGGAGACCGTGGAGGACTTCCGGGCCACGGGCCTGGGGCACCTCGTGGCGGTCTCGGGATCGAACGTGGTGATGGTCCTGGCGCCGGTGGTGGGCCTGGCCGCGCTGCTGGGGATGGGCCCGCGGGGGAGGCTCGTGTCGGGGGGACTCGCGGTCGTCCTCTTCGCCCTCATCACGAGGTGGGAGCCCTCGGTCCTGCGCGCCGGTGTGATGGCCGGCCTGGCCCTGCTGGGGGTGGCGGCGGGGCGGCCCCGGGAGACGGCCACCGTCCTGTCTTGGGCGGTGGTGATCCTGCTGATGGTCGATCCCAGGCTCTCGCGATCGCTGGCGTTCCAGCTCTCGACCGCCGCGACGGTTGGGCTCGTGGCGCTCGCGCCCGGGATCGAGGCGCGGCTGGGATGGCTCCCCCGTCCGGTGGCCCTGGCGGCCGCCGCCACGGCGGGAGCGCAGGCGGCCGTGACCCCCCTCCTGCTGGCAGCGTTCGGGATCGTGCCGGGCTCGACCCTGATCGCCAACGTCCTGGCCTTCCCCGCCGTGGCGGCGGCCTTCCTGGGCGGCTCGACGGCCGCGGCCGTCGCCCTCGTCTGGCCCGGGATGGGCTCCGCCCTCGGCGCGCTCGCCTCGATGCCGATCGCCTATCTGGAGGCCGTTGCCGACCGCACGGCGAGGCTGGCCGTCCCCGCGCTGGTGGGCACCGACTGGGTGCCCCCGGTCGCCCTGGTGGTCGTGGCCCACCTCGTCCTGCGGCGCGTGGTCGCCCCACGCCGCCTCGCCGTGCTGCTGGCTGCGCCCTTCCTCGTCTGGGTCGTGTTCGTCCGCGGCGCCCCGCCGCCGGGCCTCGAGGTGCGGTTCCTCGACGTGGGGCAGGGCGACGCGGCGCTCGTCCGGACGCCCCGGGCCACGATCCTGGTGGACGCCGGGCCCGACGAGCAGACCGTGGCCACCCGCCTCGCCGCCCTCGGGATCGGACGCCTCGACCTTGCCGTGGCCTCACACGGTCATCAGGACCATGTCGAGGGGTTCCCGGCCGTGTTCGCCCGACACCCCGTCGGGCTCCTCCTCGACCCGGGGTGCCCGACCGGATCCCCTTCCCACGAGCGGATGCTCGATGCCGCGGTGTACGAGGACGTCCCGATCCGGCACCCGCGCGGCGGGGAGCGCCTGCGGGTCGGGGACCTCCTGCTCGAGGTCCTGGGTCCCGACGAGTGTGCGCCCGACTCCCCGAACGACGACTCGATCGTCCTGCGCCTCCTCCACGGGTCGGCCACGGTCCTCCTGCCGGGCGACGCGGAGGTCCCGGCCCAGCTCGACCTGCTGTCGGATGCCGACCCCGTGCGGGCCACGGTCCTCAAGGTCCCGCACCACGGCTCCTCCACGTCGGATCCGTCCTTCTTCGAGGCGGTCGCGGCCTCGGTCGCCGTCGTCAGCGTGGGCGAGGACAACGACTTCGGCCACCCCGTGCCGGACACGCTCCGGGCGCTGCGTGCTGCGGGCGGACGGGTCGTGCGGACCGACCTGGCCGGCGAGGTGACCGTGACCTTCGAGGGCGACCGGCCGGTGGTCGAGAGGTCCCGGTGAACGCGGGCCTCACGGCCCGGCCCGGGGACGCCGCCGCCTGCCAGGCTGAACGCTGGAGGTGGTGGCATGTCGGACCAGAAGCTCTCGATCGTGCTGTTCTCGGGCACCGACGACAAGCTCCTCGGGGCCACGCACCTGGTGGCGGGGGCCACGGGCCTGGGCCGGGAGGTCGACGTCTTCCTCCAGTTCTGGGCCGTGGACGCGTTCCGTCACGACCACATCAACAAGGACCACGGTGTGACGGTGGACGCCGGTCCCGAGGGGCCCGAGATGCTCGAGCGGTACGGGGAGATCCGCTGGGTGGAGACCCTCCACAGCGTCAAGGAGGCCGGCACGCTCCGCATCACGGCGTGCTCGCGCTGCATGGAGGCCATGGGGCTCGCTGCCGAGGACATGGACGAGCTCGTGGACGAGGTCGAGGGCGTGACCGCGTTCCTGTCCCGCGCCACGGGCCAGCTGATCCACATGTGACGCGGCCGGGGTGCTCCCGGCGAGGTAGCATCCGCCCGTGATGCTGAGTGCCTGAGCCGGTGGTCCTCGTCTGGGGCGAGAGCGACTTCCTGCTCCGCGAGGCCGCCACGAGGCTGTTCGAGGGGGCCCGCCCCACGGAGGTGGAGGGCGCCGCCTGGAGGCCCGGCCTCACGGCCGACCTGGCGACGCCCTCCCTCCTCGGGGAGGAGCGGGCCCTGCTGGTGACGGGCCTCCAGGCGGCGCCCTCCGAGGCCCTCGACGAGATCGCGCGCTACGCGCTGGAGCCGAACCCGGAGGCAAGGCTCGTCCTCACGTGCGCCGTCACCCCGCGCGCCAAGGGCCCCCCGGCCAAGGTCATGAAGCTCCTCCAGGG
>DASUTZ010000126.1:0-8146 GCA_036374295.1 Actinomycetota bacterium | reverse complement strand
CGGGAGGCCCTGTCCGAGCTCCCTCCCGAGCAGCGCGAGGCGCTGGAGCTGATGTACTTCAGGGGCTACACGCAGTCGAGGATCGCGGAGGAGCGAGGGATCCCCTTGGGAACGGTGAAGACGAGGGTGCACGCCGCCATGAAGAAGCTGCGGGAGCGGCTGACGTGAGCTGGGACCACGACCACGTCGAGGAGCTGCTCGCGGGCTTCGCGCTCGACGGGCTCGACGGCGACGACCGAGGCCTGGCCGAGCGGGCGATCCGCGAGCACCTCCCCGGGTGCGATCGGTGTCGCGAGACGCTCGACCACTACCGGACGATCGCGGGGGACCTGGCCCTGGCGGCGCCCGCCGTGGCGGCGCCCGACCTCCTGGCCGCACGGCTCTCCCGTGCCGCGGCCTCTGTGCCGAGCCGGACGACCCGTCGCGCGAGCTGGGCCATTGCCGCGGCCGCGATCGTGGGCTTCGGCCTGCTCTCGGGCTGGAACGTGATGCTGTCGGACCGTCTCGACGACGCCGAGGTCCAGCAGCGCTGGATGGCCGAGGCGGTGGCCACGCTGGGGAGCCCGGACGCCGGCGTCCTCTCGCTCGAGGGGGCGGTGGACGGGCAGTTCCAGCTGCTGTGGGCCCCCGACGCCGAACGGATGTACCTCGTTGCCTCGGGGATGGACTCGGTGGAGGAGGGCGTTTACCACGTCTGGCTGGGGAACGAGGACGAGTGGTGGAGTGCAGGAACGTTCGTCCCCGACGAGGGCGTGGCGATGGTCCCGATGGACGACGATCCGGGCTCATTCGACGAGGTGGCGATCACCCACGAGGAGACGGAGGACGTCCCGAGGCCGTCGGCCACCCCGCTGGCGCACGCGGAGGTGGCCCCCGAGCCGACCGTCGCCCCCTCCCCCCCGTCGGCCGGCGGCTGACGCGGCAGCGGCCCCCTGGCTCAGCGAGCGGCCGGCGCGGCGGTCGGGCGGCGGGTGGCCACGAGGAAGCCCCAGTACGTGACCGCCGCGCCGGCCGCGAGCGAGATCGAGAACAGCGCGAAGTTGCCCAGCCCCGCACCCACGCCCGAGCCGATCGCCACGATCGTGGCGCCGATCGCGATCAGCGCGGTCCCCCGGAACCGGTCCCGGAGCTCCTCCCTGCCCCGCATCCGGCCCGCCGAGTAGGTGGCCCCGCCCAGGAGGAAGAAGTACGCTGGGAACGAGAAGTACTGCGCGAGCCGGTGCGGGAGCGTTCCGTCGCCGAAGACCTCGCGCCCCAGCGGGAACGTCTCCTCCAGCACCGCGCCATCGACCGGCGCCCCCCAGATCTCGATCACCGCCCATACGCTGGCGATCGCGAGCGACGCGACCCCGAGGTGCGCGATCCATGGTCGCTGGCGCGCCAGCAGGTACAGCTCCCCCGCCGCGAGGTACGGCACCGTCAGCACCGCCCCCAGCAGCCAGTAGATGCGGAACTCCCCCGCCGACCACCCGTCCTGGACCCCGAGCGCCAGCGCGCCCGACGCCCCCGCGAACATCAGCATCGCCAGCGACCACAGCCCCTCGTGGGGCGCCCGCCGCTGCGCGAATCGCAGGGCCAGGTGGACGCCGAACACCAGCGCCACCAGCGTCGCCAGCAGCGGGAAGGCGATCACTCGCGGAAGCTCCGCCGCACGACCTTCCCGGTGGCGTGCTTGGGGAGCGAGTCCACGAGCTCGATGTCGCGGGGGAGCTTGAAGCGGGCCAGCCGCCCGCGGCAGTGCTCGAGCAGCTCCTCGGTCGAGACCTCCCCCTTCGCCACCACGAGCGCCCGGACCGCCTCGCCGGTCCGCTCGTCGGACACCCCGACCACCGCGGCCTCGGCCACGGCGGGGTGCGCGGCGAGCGCCTCCTCCACCTCCCTCGGGTACACGTTGAAACCGGACACGATGATGAGGTCCTTCGACCGGTCCACGAGGAACAGGTAGCCGTCCTCGTCCCGGTAGGCGATGTCGCCGGTGCGGAGCCAGCCCTCGGTGAACGCCTCGTCCGTCTCCTCGGGGCGCCGCCAGTAGCCCTTGAAGACGTTGGGGCCGCGGACGAGGATCTCGCCCGGGTCGCCCTCCACCGCGTCGGTCCCGTCCTCGTCGAGGAGACGCACCTCGACGCCGGGGAGCGGCAGCCCGATCGAGTCCGGCTTGGCTCGCTCGCCGAGCGCGTTCGTGGTGACGACGGGGGCGGTCTCGGTGAGGCCGTATCCCTCCCAGATCGTGCAGTCGAACCGCTCCTCGAACGCCTCCAGGACGGCCCCGGGAAGGGGGGCCGCGCCCGAGACGGCCAGCCTCACGGTGGAGAGATCGGGCTCGGCCCTGCGGGCGGCGGCCAGCCAGGCCTCGAACATCTGGGGCACCCCGAAGAGCATCGTGACGCCGTGGTGGGGCACGAGCTGGAGCGTGGCGGCGGCGTCGAAGCGGTCCACGATGACCGCAGTGGCCCCCTCCATCAGAACGAGGTTGAGCGCGGCGTTGAGCGCGTAGATGTGGAAGAGCGGCAGGGCGATCAGGGCCACGTCCGACTCGGCTCCCTCCAGCATCGGGACCTCGGAGATCTGCTCGAGGTTCGCCAGGAGGTTGCCGTGGCTCAGCATCGCGCCCTTGGGCTGGTCGGTGGTCCCGGCGGTGTAGGCGAGCACGGCGAGGTCGTCCCGACGCACGTCCACGGGAGGCGGGCTCTTGGCCCGGTCGAGGAGGTCGTCGAAGGAGCGGGTCCCCGGGGGGGAGGGGGGCGGGCCCACCACCAGGATGAAGTCGAGGGAGCCCAGCCGGTCCCGCACGGCCAGGACCGCCGGCACCAGGTCGATGGCCACGATGACCGCCCGGGCCTCGGCGTCGGCCAGGACGTACCCGAGCTCCTCGGGGGTGAGCATCGCATTGATCGGGGTGGCCACGGCCCCGAGGCGCAGGGTCCCGTGGAAGGCGTGGACGAACTCTGGGATGTTCCCGAGCATGATGGCCACGCGGTCGCCCTTCCCGATCCCGAGGTCGTGGAGGGCTGCCGCCGTGCGGTCCACCAGGCGGTCGAGATGGTCGAAGGTGGTCACCCGATCGTGGAAGATCAGGGCCGGGTGATCCGGATCCGCCTCCGCCGCTCGCCGGACGATCTCGGGCAGTGACTCCATCGGACGTGAGTCTAGGCTAGGGTCGGTCGGTCCGGCACGAGGGAGGGAGGAGGAGCGTCTCGCGCACGAGCACCCGACCGATCGGCATCGTCCTCGTGGCCCTCTCGGCGACGAGCTTCGCGTCGGCCACCGTGATGGTCAAGTTGGCCTTCCGCGAGGGCTCGGGTCTGGGGGTCCTCGTGCTGTCGCGGTCGGCGCTCGGCGCGCTCCTGCTCTGGGGCCTGGCCCTGGCTCGGGGGGCGGATCTCCGGGTCCCCGCCGGGCGGTGGCCGGCGGTGTGGTTCATGGGCGCGCTGTCGGCCGGGGTCGCGCTGCTCCTGTTTGGCGCCACCGAGCGGATCCCGGCCTCCACGACGACGCTGCTGCTGTACGTGTACCCGGCGATGGTGGCGGCGATCTCCGTCGCGCTCGGGCGGGAGCGCCCGAGCGCGGCGAAGATCGCCGCCCTCCTGGTGGGCCTCCTGGGCGTCCTCCTCGTCCTTGGGACCCCCACCGGCAGCCTCGACCCGGCGGGCGTGGCCCTGGCCCTGGCCTCGGCCCTCTGCCTGGCCCTCTACATCATCGTGGCCCAGCTCGGCGCGGCCGGGATGTCGCCCCTGGTGGCCGGCGCCGTGATCCTCTCGGTCTCCACGCTGGTCTACGTCCCCATCGCGTTCCTCACCGGGCTGCTGCCGGGTGAGAGCCTCGGCGGCGCGCCCTCCTTCGTGGCCGGGGTCGGCCTGGCCACGGGAGCCGCCATCGCCCTGTTCCTGGCGGGGCTGGCCCGGCTCGAGCCGATCCGGGCCTCGATCGCGTCCACCTGGGAGCCCGTGGCCGCCGTGATCCTCTCGGCGATCGTCCTGGGCGAGCGACTGTCGGGCCTTCAGCTCCTCGGCGGCGTGCTGGTCGTGGCCGCCGTGGCGACGCTCCCCCTGATCCGGGAGTCCGAGGACGCCACCACCCCGTCCGGGCCTCCCATCGCCTGAAGCGAGCGTCCTCGAACCCGCGGGGGGCCACTGTAGAATGACGACTCCGGAGAGGATGAGGAACGTGGGAGACGGAACGCCCAAGCTGGTCCTCTCGACCGCCCCGTACTACCGACTGCCGCTGGAGCAGGCCTTCAGGCAGGCCAGCGCGGCCGGCTTCGAGGCGGTCGAGGTCATGGTGACCCAGGACCCGGATACGCAGGACGCCCAGACCCTCCGCGACCTGTCCAAGGAGCACGAGCTCTCGATCGAGGCGATCCACGCGCCCTTCCTCCTCTTCACACGGCGGGTCTGGACCACCGATCCGATCGAGAAGATCAGGCGCGGGGTCGCGCTGGCGGAGGAGGCCGAGGTGCCGCTCCTCGTCGTCCACCCACCCTACCGGTGGCAGACCCGCTACCGGCGGTGGATCGGCCGGAGCCTGGCCGAGCTCTCCGCCCGCTCCGGCGTGATCATCGGCGTGGAGAACATGTTCCCCGTGTGGGTCCGCGGGGGGGGCGGCGTTCGCTTCCACGCCTCCCAGGACCTGGAGAGCCTCGACCACTACCCCACCCTCGTGCTCGACACGAGCCACCTGGCCGTCTCGGGCTTCGACCTCCTGGAGACGTACTCCCGGTACCGGGAGAAGATCGTCCACCTCCACCTCTCCAACAACGCGGGGAAGGGCTGGGACTCGCACCTCTCCGTGGACGAGGGCGTCCTCCCGCTCGCCGATCTGCTGCGCCGGGTCGGCTCGGACGGGTTCGGCGGAACGATCTCGATCGAGCTGGACCTCCGCAGGACGATCGCGGACGAGGGCGCGACGCGCGAGGTCCTCGTGCGGAACCGAGAGTTCTGCGAGCGGCATCTCGGGGTGCGGGCGTGAGCGTCCGGGTGCTCGTCGTGGACGACACCGAGCACGTCCGCCAGATGATGGCGGCGATGCTGAAGATCCAGGGCTTCGAGGTGGTGGGCGAGGCGGGCGACGCGAGGGGAGCACTGGAGCTGACGGCCGAGACGTCGCCCGACGTCATCGTCCTCGACTTCCGCATGCCCGACGTGGACGGGATCACCACGACGCGGTGGCTGCTCGAGCAGGATGCCGACCTGGCGATCGTCATCTACTCGGCCTACCTCACGGAGGAGGACGAGCAGCGGGCGCTGGACGCCGGGGTCCGCGCCTGCGTCTCCAAGGTGGAGGGCGTGGAGGCGCTGGCCCGCGAGGTGGCCGCGGCGGCGCTCGCCGTCCGCGGCGAGCAGGCCTGAGCGGGGACCGCTTGCTAGCATCTGGGCGGTGCGCCGGTTCACGCTCGTGACGCTGATCGTGCTGTTGGTGCTGCTGGCGATCATGGCGGTGTTCATCGCGATCGACGTGTCCCGAGGACCGGCGCCGGCTCCGACGCCTACCGAGGAGGGAGAACGATGACCGCTGAGCCCCGCCTGCCGCTCGGGCCCGGCCCCTCGCCCGTGCCCCCGCGCGTCCTCGAGGCGTTGGCTCGACCCACCCTCGGCCACCTCGATCCCGACTTCCTCCAGATCCTCGACGAGACGAACGACCTCCTCCGCGAGGTCTTCCGCACGGAGAACCTCGCCTTCGCCGTGTCGGCGAGCGGCAGCGGCGGGATGGAGGCAGCGATGGTCAACCTCCTCGAGCCCGGCGACACGGTCCTCGTCGGGGTGGCCGGGTTCTTCGCCGAGCGCATGGCGGAGATGGCGAGGAGGACGGGGGCCGAGGTGGTGCGGGTCGAGGCCGACTGGGGACGTCCCGTGGCGATCGAGGACCTCGAGGCCGCGCTCGAGGGACGCCCCGAGACGAAGGTGGTGGCGGTCGTGCACGCGGAGACCTCGACCGGCGTGCGCCAGCCGCTGGAGGAGGTCGCCGCGATGTGCCGGGAGCGGAACGTACTCCTCGTCCTGGACTGCGTGGCCTCGCTGGGAGGGCTCCCGGTCGAGGTGGACCGGCTCGGCATCGACGTCTGCTTCTCGGGGAGCCAGAAGTGCCTCTCAGTGCCGCCCGGCCTGGCCCCGATCTCGTACTCGGCGGAGGCGCTGGCGGCGGTGGAGGCCCGCGAGACGCCGGTCCAGTCCTGGTACTTCGACGTGATGGGGGTGCGTCAGTACGTGGGGGCGGCCGACCGCCGCTACCACCACACGGCGCCGGTGAACATGATCTACGGGCTGAACGAGGGGCTGAAGATCGTCCTCGAGGAGGGGCTCGAGGAACGGTGGCGACGGCACGAGGAGGTCGGGCGGGCGTTCCAGGATCGGATCCAGGAGCTCGGGTTCGAGCTCTTCGTCCCCGAGGAGCACCGGCTGCCCCAGGTCACGTCGATGCTCATCCCCGAGGGGGCCGACGACACCGGCGCGCGGAAGCGGCTGATCGAGGAGCACGGGATCGAGATCGCGGGCGGCCTCGGCGAGTACCGCGGCCGCATGTGGCGCGTGGGCCTGATGGGCCACGGTGCGAGGATGGAGAACGTCGACCGCCTCCTCGACGCGATCGCCGCCGTTCTCTAGAAGAACAGCGAGCGGCGGGACCCGAGGTTGCGGTTGAGCGTCTGCTGGATCTCGTCCCGGACCCGGTCGGTCATCTCGAAGACGAGGAGCGAGTCCTTCCAGGCCTCATCTCCCATCCCGTCGGTGGCGATCGGCTCGCGGAACTCGATCGTCCACTTCGTAGGCAGGGGCAGCATCCCGAGCGGCCCGAGCCACGGGAAGAACGGCGTCACGGGGAAGTAGGGCAGCCCGAACATCCGGGCCAGGGGTCGGGCCTGCGAGATCAGCGGGTAGATCTCCTCGCTCCCCACGATCGCCGCCGGCACGATCGGCGCCCCCGCGCGCAGGGCGAGCTCGATGAAGCCTCCACGCCCGAACCGCTGGAGCTTGTACCGCTCGCGGAACGGCTTGCCGACCCCTTTGTACCCTTCGGGGAACACGCCGAGCAGCTCGCCTCGATCGAGGAGCCTCAGCGCGTCCTCCTCGCAGGCCAGCGTGTTGCCCGACTTCCTCGCGAGCTCCCCCACGAACGGCATCCGGAAGGCGAGGTTCGCCGCCAGCAGCCGCACGTGACGCCCCACGCGGTCGAGCAGCCCGAACTTCATGATCACGGCGTCCATGGGGATGGTCCCGGCGTGGTTCGACACGAGCAGCGCGGGCCCCTCTCGCGGCACGTGCTCCAGACCCTTCCACTCAACCCGGAAGTACCGCTCGTGGAAGAAGCGGGCCAGCGGCGCGAGGACCGTCTCGGTGAGGTCCCGGTCGAAGCCGAACTCGTCGATCTCGTAGTCGCCGGTGACTCGGCGGCGCAGGAACGCGAGGAGCTCGTCGAGCCGCTCGGTCGAGGGAGCTTCGGGAGCGACCGCCGCGGCGCGCTGCCCGCCTCCGTGCACCCGGCACAGGCCCGACTCGTCCACGGCTCGGTTGCGGCAGCGCGCCCCGCTCCTCGTGGTCGCCGTGCAGCGGCTCGGCTCGCGCACCGGGATCGGGATGACCTCGCCCATCAGCTCCTCGCCTTCTCGAACCGCTCCTGGGCCTTCCGCCGCAGGAACGCCCGGGCCTCCCGCTCCCACTCCTCGACCTGCTCTCGGCTGTAGAGGCGCCGGAGGTGCTCGCCCTCGGCGAAGTCGAGGAGGGCCTCGCGGGTCGTGCGCGCGGGCCGGAAGCCCATCTCCCGTTCCATCCTCGTGTTGTCCGCCACGCGCCCGTAGATCAGCAGGCGAAGCTGCTCGGTGGAGAAGTCGACGAGCCCGAACCGGCGCAGCAGCGACGCGACCGGCGTGGCGAGCGGGAGGGCCAGCGGCAGGGACGGCCTCCCCAGCAGCCGGAGGGCCTGCGAGAGCAGCACCACGCCGTCGGCGGCCACGTTGAAGGTCCCCGGATAGGACCCGCGGACCACCCGATTCAGGGCCTCCACCGCGTCCTCCTCGTGGATCATCTGGAGCCTCGGGTCGTAGCCGAGGGCCGTGGGGATCAACGGGAGGGAGAAGTAGCGCGTGAGGGTCGAGGCCACCCCGGGCCCGATGAAGTTGGCGAAGCGAAGGACGGTGAGGTCCACGTCGTCCCGGCGA
>DASUTZ010000125.1:0-5949 GCA_036374295.1 Actinomycetota bacterium | reverse complement strand
CTCGATGAAGCCGTTGACGACCATCGCGGTGGCCTCCTGCTCGGAGAGCCCCCGGCTCATCAGGTAGAAGAGCTGGTCCTCCCCGACCTTGGAGACCGTGGCCTCGTGGGCCAGCGCGGCCGTGTCGTCCTCGACCTCGATGTAGGGGAACGTGTCTGAGGCCGACTCGTCGTCGAGGATCAGCGCGTCGCACCGCACCGTGGACTTGGCGTGATGGGCGCCCTCCTCGACCCTGACGAGGCCGCGGTAGCCCGTGCGGCCGCCGTCCTTCGAGACCGACTTCGAGTTGATGACGCTCGTCGTGTACGGGGCGGCGTGGATCGCCTTCCCCCCCGCGTCCGTGTGCATCCCCTTGCCGGCGTAGGCCACGCTCAGCACCTCGCCCCGCGCGCCCTTGCCCAGGAGGTAGATCGACGGGTACTTCATCGTGACCTTGGAGCCGATGTTGCCGTCGATCCACTCCATCACCGCGTCCTCGTAGGCCGCGGCCCTCTTCGTCACGAGGTTGTAGACGTTGTTGGACCAGTTCTGGATCGTCGTGTACCGGACCCGGCTGTTCGGCTTGGCGACGATCTCGACCACCGCGGAGTGGAGCGAGTTCGTGGTGTAGATCGGGGCCGAGCAGCCCTCGACGTAGTGCACGTAGGAGCCGGGCTCGGCGATGATCAGCGTCCGCTCGAACTGCCCCATGCTCTCGGCGTTGATCCTGAAGTAGGCCTGCAGCGGGATCTCGACGTGGACGCCCTCGGGGACGTAGATGAAGGACCCGCCCGACCACACCGCGGAGTTGAGCGCGGCGAACTTGTTGTCGTTCGCCGGGATGATCGTCCCGAAGTACTCCTTGACGATGTCGGGATGCTCACGGAGCGCCGTGTCCATGTCGGTGAAGATCACGCCCAGCTTGTCGAGCTCGTCCTTGATCTTGTGGTAGACGACCTCGCTCTCGTACTGCGCGCTCACCCCGCCGAGGAACTTCTTCTCGGCCTCGGGGATCCCCAGCTTGTCCCAGGTCCCTCGGATGTCCTCGGGCAGGTCCTCCCAGCTCTGGGCCTGCTTCTCGGTGGACCGGATGAAGTAGTAGATGTCGTCGAAGTCGATGTCCGACAGGTCCGCGCCCCACCACGGCATGGGCCGGCCCTGGAAGTGCTTCAGGGCCTTCAGCCGGTACTTCCGCATCCAGTCCGGCTCCGACTTGAGGTGGGAGATCTCCTCGACCACGGCCTCCGAGAGCCCCTTCTTGGGCTCGAAGACTGAGTGGGAGGGGTCCTTCCAGTCGAACCGGTACCCCTTGCTCAGCTCCTTGAGGTGCTCTTCCTGAGAGATCGCCATGTGTTCTGGTCACCCTTCGATGCGCTGGACTGACTCCAGTCTACTACCCGAATCCCTACCTGGAAAGTCGGAATTCGCCGGGTCAGATCATCCCCAGCGCCGCCTTGGCCTCCTCCGACATCTTGTCGGGGGACCAGGGCGGGGAGAACACCATCTCGGCCTCGAAGTCCTCGACGCCCTCGATCCCGGAGATGGTCTGGCGCATCTGCGACTCGATCAGGGGCCCGATGGGGCAACCCATAGTGGTGAGCGTGTACTCGACGTGGAGGGTGCCGTCGTCGACCGACACCTCGTAGACGAGCCCGAGGTCCACGATGTTGATCCCGAGCTCGGGGTCGATCACGTTCTTCAGGGACTCGAGGACCTGCTCCTCGATCCCCTCCACGGAGGACCCGTTCGCCGCGGCCTCGGTCGCCGTCTCGTCCCGCATGCTTTCTTCCATATGAACTCGGGTCTATCCTACCCACGGGGTCGGCGCGTGTCCCGCCCCGGGAGGTTCTTCGCGTTTCCGGCAGAAGGGAACGGATGGCATGCGAGTGCTGATCGTCGACGATCACCCCGTGACGCGTGATGGGCTCCGGGCCGCGCTCGGGACGGATCGTGAGGTGGAGGTCATCGGGGAGGCGACCACCGGGGACGAGGCGATCGCTCGGGTGAACGATCTCGACCCCGACGTGGTCTTCATGGACGTGCGGATGCCGGGGATGAACGGCATCGAGGCCACGAAGGTCATCCGTCGGAAGCATCCCGACACGAAGATCATCCTCTTCACAGTGGACGAGTCCCGGGCCTCGATCTCCGAGGCGATCCAGGCGGGCGTCAACGGCTACCTCCTGAAGGACGTGGGAGCCGAGGAGCTCATCAACGCGGCCAGGCTGGCCTTGGACGGCAAGGCGGTGATCCACCCCGCGCTCACGCAGGCGTTCATCGAAGAGGTCCGGCTGGTCAACCGCCCGCAGGAGTCGCCGCTCTCCCGTCGGGAGGTCGAGATCCTTCAGAAGGTGGCCTACGGGGCCACCACCAAGGAGGTCGCCACTCAGCTCGGGATCTCCCCGCACACCGTCAAGACCCACCTCGAGCGCATCTTCGAGAAGCTCGGGGCGAACGACCGGGCGCAGGCCGTGGCGATCGCCATCCGACAGGGCCTCGTTCAGTAGGGTCTAGCCGCGGGTCCATCCCTCCCCTACACTCTGCCCAAGGGGGGATCCTCGGATGCTGCGCCGGATCTCGTTGCTGTTCCTGCTCGCCGCTGCCGTCGCGGCGAGCATCACGGGCGGGCCCGCCTTCAGCCCCCCGGCCGAGGCTCGTCCCGTCCGAGAGGTGGCGGCCGGGCGCGTCTCCGCCCTCGTCCCCGAGAAGTGGGACTTCCGGCCGATGCGTTCGGAGGTCCGTGCGGGCGAGGGAATCCAGGCGTCGGGGGACCTGCGGCGGTGGGGATCTCTGGAGCGGCGCGAGATCGGGCTCGAGGCCTACTGGATCGACGCGGCCAAGATCGGGCTGCCCTCCGACTACTACTACCTGGCCGCCGAAGGCCCCGCGATGACCAGGCTCCCCGTCGGCGTGGGCTGCAGGCGGGACCGGCTCGAGATCCTCTCCGACCATCGACCGGCCTTCGATCGGAGGCGCTTCTCGCCGGGCGACTACGTGGCCACGGCCCGTGGGACGTGCGTCACACGGCGTGGCCTCACCCGGTGGGCCTCGTTCGTCGCCGCACCCGGCTACGGACCGGTGCGCGGGATCGGGATCCCCGAATCCGGCCTCTACTTCGCCTTCGTCATGGTCCCCGACGGGCCGCGGGCCGACCGGCGCGCGGACCGCCTCCTTTCGGCCGTTGCCTTCGGCGGGACCGAGGTGGCGGAGTTCATCGACACGGCCCGGGGGCAGGTCTAGGCCTTCGGGCTGCGGTCCAAGAAGGGCGGGCGGACGACCCCGGCCTCGGCAGCCTTCCCGCGGACGTCGACCTGCACCGTGTCGCCCGGCTCTATCGTGCGATCGAGATAGGCCATGGCGATCCCCACCCGCAGGGTGGGCGAGAACGTGCCGCTCGTGGTCTCGCCCACCGGACGGCCATCCTTGAATACGGGGAAGTGGGGACGCGGGATGCGCCGGCCGAGCATCCGGAGACCCCGGAGGCGCTCGGTCGGCCCGCCCTCCTCCTTGATCCGCGCCAGCGCCTCGCGGCCCGTGAAGCCGCCCTTGTCCATCGCCACCGCCCAGGAGAGCCCGGCCTCCAGCGGGGTTCGATCCTCGGAGATGTCGTTGCCGTGGAGGGGGTAGCCCATCTCCAGGCGTAGGGTGTCCCGGGCCCCGAGGCCCACCGGCGTCGCACCCCGCTCCAGCAGCCGGCGCCAGAGGGCCGGCGCCGCGTCCTCGGAGACGAACAGCTCGACGCCGGGCTCGCCCGTGTAGCCCGACCTCGCCACGAGCACCTCGGTCCCCTCGAACGATGAGGCGGCCACCTCCATGAACGAGAGGCCCTCCGCCTCCGGGAATGAAGGCGCCACGAGCCCGATCGCCTCGGGGCCCTGGACCGCCAGCGTCACGACGTCGGGGCGGTGCCGCACATCGGCGTCGCCGTCCTCGAGGATCCCCAGGACCCGCGCCGTGTTCCCCGCGTTGGGGACGACGAGCCACTCCTCCTCGCCGGTCCGGTAGGCGATGAGGTCGTCGACGATCCCACCCTTCTCGGTGAGGACGAGCGTGTACTGAGCCTGCCCCACCGCAACCTTCGACAGGTCGTTCGTGAGAATCCTCTGGAGGTGCTGGGGGGCGCGAGGTCCTCGCACCCGGACCTTCCCGAGATGCGTGAGGTCGAAGACCCCCACCCGCTCCCGCACGGCTGCGTGCTCCTTCAGGACGCCCTCGTACTCGATCGGCATCAGCCAGCCGCCGAAGGGCCCCAGCGCGGCCCCCAGCGCTCGGTGCTCCTCCTCCAGCGGCGTGTGCTGCAGCTGTCGATCCATGGGGCTCCTCGGTGCGTGGACGGGCCGAACGGTAGTATGACGGTTGCGGCCCGCAGCGGGCCCCGCCCCGGGCCCAGGCCAACGAGGAAAGGATCTTGGCATGGCCGACGCAGACGTCATCGTGATCGGCGCAGGCACCGGCGGCTACTCGTGCGCCCTCCGGGGCGCCCAGCTCGACAAGAAGGTCGTGCTTGTGGAGCGGGACGACCGGGTCGGAGGGACCTGTCTCCTCCGCGGCTGCATCCCCACGAAGGCGATCCTCGAGTCGGCGGCCACGATGGACAGGATCAACCGGGCCGAGGAATGGGGCATCAAGGCGTCCGGCGAGCCCGACTGGGCCGGCGTCCGGGCGTTCGAAGACGGGATCGTCGACAAGCTCGTGAGCGGCGTCACCGGGCTGCTGAAAGCCCGAAAGGTGGAGGTCGTGCAGGGCACGGCGAAGCTCACCGCTCCCGGCAAGGTCGAGGTCGACACCGCTGACGGCAAGCGGTCGCTCGAGGCGCCCGACGTCGTGGTCGCTACCGGCTCCCAGCCCAAGCTGCTCCCCGGGATGCAGCTCGGCAAGCGCGTGATCACCAGCGACCAGGCGCTGTTCGCGGACTCCCTCCCCAAGTCGGTAGTCGTGATCGGGGCCGGCGCGGTCGGCCTCGAGTTCGCCTCCCTCTACAGGTCGTTCGGGGCCGAGGTCACGCTGATCGAGGCTCTGCCCCGGCTCGCGCCGCTCGAGGACGAGGACATCTCCAAGGAGGTGGACCGCGCGTTCCGGAAGCGGGGCATCGCGACGCACGCCGGGGCGAAGGTCCAGGACGTCAAGGAGACGCAGAAGCAGGTCACAGTGACGTTCGAGACTGCGAAGAGCGGGACCGAGACCGTAAAGGCCGAGATCTGCCTCGTCGCGGTTGGGCGCGGCCCGATCTCGGACGGCGTGGGCCTCAAGGACGTCGGCGTCGAGATGGAGCGGGGCTACGTCAAGGTCGATGGGCAGCTGCGCACGAACGTGAACGGCGTCTGGGCGATCGGCGACGTGGCGGCCACCCCCTACCAGCTGGCCCACGTCTCGATGGCCGAGGGGGTCGCGGTCGCGGAGCGGATCGCGGGGATGGACGTGCCCGAGCTCGACTACGCGGGCGT
The DNA here is from genome assembly GCA_036374295.1 of Actinomycetota bacterium. Lineage (GTDB taxonomy): Bacteria > Actinomycetota > UBA4738 > UBA4738 > CALAEC01 > DASUTW01. The sequence continues at coordinate 526 of DASUTZ010000125.1, read as the reverse complement.
GCCCCGCGTGACCTTCTCCAGCCCGGAGATCGCGTCGGTGGGCCTCACCGAGGAGCAGGCCAAGGAGCGCGGGCACGAGGTCGAGACCGACAACCTCTCCTTCCGGGGCATCGGCAAGGCCAACATCGTGGGCGAGGGAGGGACGGTGAAGGTCGTGGCCGAGACGGACGGCCCGGTCCTCGGCGTGCACATGATCGGCCCGCACGTGACCGACCTCGTGGCCGAGGCGATGCTCATCACGAACTGGGAGGCGATTCCCGCCGAGGTGGCCGCCCTGATCCACCCCCACCCCACGCTCTCGGAGGGCATCGGGGAGGCGCACCTGGCGCTGGCAGGCAAGCCGCTGCACACGATGTGAAGGGCGCGCCCCGGTTGGGCGCCGGGACGCGGTGGTACAACAACGCGAGGACGACACGAGGAGGTCGGGAGACGTGGCCGAGCCGGTGACGATGCCGCAGCTGGGCGAGACCGTCGTCGAGGGGACGATCGTCAAGTGGCTGAAGAGCGAGGGGGACAGCGTCGACCG
>DASUTZ010000124.1:0-3758 GCA_036374295.1 Actinomycetota bacterium | reverse complement strand
GAGGAGCAGCTCCGGCACGTCCTCCAGGAGTTCGCGCTCGCCATGGTGGCCTCGGGCAACCTCGTCGTCGTCCGTACGCCGCCGGGGGCGGCGAACGCCGTGGCCCAGGTGCTCGACCGGGTCGAGGTGCCCGACGTGATCGGAACCGTGGCCGGGGACGACACGATCCTCGTCGTGGCCCGCGAGGGGGTTCGTGGGCGCACGCTCCAGCGGCGCCTCGAGGCCCTCGCCCGGCGGGAGGCGGGATGAGCGAGCGCTGCGTCCTGGCCTACTCGGGGGGCCTCGACACCTCGGTCGCCGCCCGCTCGCTCCGGGAGGAGCGGGGGCTCGATGTGGTCGCTGCGTTCGTGGACCTGGGCCAGCCTTACGACCTCGGCGAGGTGAAGGCCAGGGCGGGGGCGGCCGAGGCCGACCTGCGCGTGATCGACGCCCGCGACCGCTTCGCGGAGGAGTTCTGCCTCCCCGCGCTCCACGCCAACGCGCTCTACGAGGGGACGTACCCGCTCGTCTCCTCGCTGGCTCGGCCCCTGATCGCGCACGAGGTCGTGGCCTTGGCGCGCGAGGTCGGCGCCCGGTTCGTCGCCCACGGCTGCACGGGCAAGGGGAACGACCAAGTCCGCTTCGAGACCTCGTTCGCCGCGCTCGCCCCGGAGCTGGAGGTCCTGGCCCCCATCAGGGAAGCGTCACGGTCCCGAGAGGAGTCCTTGGGGCTCGCCGCTCGCTGGGGCATCCCCCAGGCTCGCGAGGCCTCCACCTACTCGGTGGACGAGAACCTGTGGGGGCGGACGGTGGAGGCCGGCCCGCTCGAGGATCCCTGGCTGGAGCCTCCCCGGGACGCCTTCGAGCTGACGGTCGACCCGCTGCAGGCTCCCGATGCCCCGGCCGAGGTGACGATCGCGTTGGAGGCCGGGCGCCCGGTCGCGCTGGACGGGGCACGGCTGCCGATCGCCGAGCTCGTGGCGAGGCTCAACGGGATCGCCGGGGCGCACGGGTTCGGGCGGGTGGACATGATCGAGAACCGTCTGGTCGGCATCAAGTCTCGCGAGCTGTACGAGGTCCCCGGCGCGCTGGCGCTGATCACGGCCCATCGCGACCTTGAGGACCTGACGCTCGAGCGCGACCTGGCCCACGAGAAGGCCGGGCTCGAGCGGCGATGGGCGGAGCTCTGCTACTACGGCCAGTGGTACGGCCCGCTCCACGAGGGTCTCCGTTCGTTCATGGCCGCCGCGCAGGAGGACGTGACCGGCGAGGTCCGGCTCCGGTTCTTCAAGGGGAGCTGCGCCGTCATCGGCCGGCGGAGCCCTCGGGCCCTCTACGATCTCGCGCTCGCCACCTACGAGGGCCGGGCCGATCGCTTCGACCAGGGTCACGCGGAGGGCTTCATCAGGCTGTGGTCACTGCCCGTGCGGACGTGGGCGGGACGGCGGGGTGATCCGCCGCCGGCCTCGCGGCCCGAGCCTGTCCGCCCGGGGAGCGTGACCCCACACGTGGAGGAGGACCCGGCCTCCGCGGGCCCGTCCGCCGTCCGGGAGCCTCCGACCGAGCGGTCCCCCGCGCCCCTCTGGGGGGGCCGGTTCGGGGAGGCTTCGGCGGCGGACGCCGTGGCGTTCACCCGAAGCCAGGTCGATCGCCGGCTCGTGCCGCAGGACCTCCGCGCCACGCGCGCGCACTGCGAGGCGCTGGCCCGGGCCGGGCTCCTGGAGCCGGGGGAGCGAGACCGGCTGGTGGCCGAGGTCGACCGCTTGCTGGACGAGGCGGAGCGCGGCTCGTTCCCCTTCCGGGATGAGGACGAGGACGTGCACCTGGCGGTCGAGCGGGTGCTGACCGAGCGGCTGGGAGACCTGGGGGCCCGCGTGCACGCCGGGCGCAGCCGCAACGATCTCGTGGTGACCGACCTTCGGCTGTGGGTCGGGCAGGCGGCGACCGGGCTGGCCGAGAGGGCCCGCGGGCTGGCCCGGGCGCTCGCCGACCGAGCCGAGGAGCACCTCGAGACCCCTCTGCCCGCGTACACGCACCTCCAGCGGGCCCAGCCCTCCACGCTCGCCCAGCACCTCCTGGCCCACGCGTTCCCGCTGGTCCGGGACGCAGAGCGGCTGGAGCGGGCCGGCGCCGGCGCCGGCGCGTCCGCGCTCGGCGCCGCCGCCGCCGCGGGCACCACCCTCCCCCTGGACCGGGACGTCGCGGCCGCCGCCCTGGGGCTCTCCCGCTCGTTCGACAACTCGATCGACGCGGTGTCGGACCGGGACTTCGCCCTCGACCTGCTCTCGGCGTGCCTCTCCACAGCTCTCCATCTCTCGAGGCTGGGGGAGGACCTCGTGCTCTGGTGCTCGCGGGAGTTCGGGTTCGCCCGCCCCGCCGACGCCTACGCCACGGGGTCGAGCATGATGCCGCAGAAGCGGAACCCGGACGTCGCCGAGCTAGCCCGCGCTCAGGCCGGTCGCATCCTGGGGGACCTCGTGCACCTGGCGACAGTCCTCAAGGGGCTCCCGCTCTCCTACGACCGCGACCTCCAGGAGGACAAGGCCGCCGTGTTCGACGCCCACGACGCCCTCGTGCCCGCGCTGGAGGCGATGGCCGGGATGGTCCGCACCCTGTCCTTCGACGTGGATCGGATGGCCGAGGCGGCGGGGGACCCGGACCTGTCGGCCACCGATGTGGCCGAGCACCTCGTGGCGAGGGGGGTGCCCTTCCGGGAGGCGCACGGCGTGGTGGGGCGCCTCGTGGCGCGGCTGGAGGAGGAGGGGCGCTCGCTGCGCGCCCTCCGGCCGGAGGAGTGGGCCGAGGTCCACCCGGCGCTCGAGGATCCACCACATCTCAGCGGTGGGGCAGCGGCGCGCCCCAGCCCGGGCGGACCGTCCCCCGCCTCGACCCGCGAGCAGCTCGCGCGGCTGCGGGCGGCCCTCCGGTAGCTCGCCTCAGGAGCCCACGGCCACCTGGACCTGCCGGGCGAGCTCGCGAGCGGACCTCATGCCGAGGGCCTCCGCGTAGAGGAGGCCGGAGGTGCCCGATCCGTTCCACAGGCAGAGGGTCCCGTTGGCCAGGCCGACGAACGGCACGCAGGCGAAGAACGCGGTGGGCGACTGGAACGAGCGGATCTTGGCCTTCTGGAAGGCCACTCCGTCCTGGATGGCGGGGAGCTCGCGGATCCTGTCGGCGGGCCGGGCATCGTCGAGCTCGGACCCGACCATCACGCCGAAGAACCGCCTCCCCCGCAGGTAGGTCCCCGCGCTGACGGCGATCCCCAACTCCTCCTCCACTTCGCGGGCGTAGGCGTCGAAGTCTGGGTTCTCGATCCGCTCGAAGCCGGCGACCGTGTCGGGGAGGGTCACCTGGCGCCGCTCGAGGACCAGCCAGATGCTCCCGATCACCGACAGCACGAAGAGGCCGACCAGCGTGTGGCCGATGATCTGCCCCGGTCCCGGGATCGAGAAGCGCCATCGCCTCTCGGGAGTTCGAGCGATGGGCTCGAGCGTGGCCGCTCGCTCGGCTCTCTCCGAGAGCGGCGCGTAGCACTGCCAGCAGAAGGATGAGCCGGGTTGGTTCGACGCCGAGCAGCCGGGACAGGTCCCCATGGGACCTCCATCGGCCCGTCCCTTCCCCCACCTTGAGCGTTGGGAGGGGAACGTCCGGTTCGTTACCGCCGTCGGGGCCGCACCCGTCCCCGTCCGCGCCCTCGACGGCTCGAGGTGAAGACCGCCCTGGGCGCGGGGACCTTCATCCCCTCCACCTCGAACTCGTCCCCGAGCTTGAGGTGGCGC
>DASUTZ010000123.1:0-7070 GCA_036374295.1 Actinomycetota bacterium | reverse complement strand
CCTCGATGCGCTGATCGAAGGCGACGTCGTCACCTCCGTCGGAGGTGAGCGGGCGACCCTGCGGCTGGACTCCGACCGTCTCGAGGGCACGACCGGCTGCCGCCGGCTCACCGGCCGGTACGTCGAGCGAGGCGACGAGATTTTCGCCACCAGCCTGTCGGCGCACGGGCGCTGCCCCGACGATCTGTCGGGCCAGGACGGGCACGTGGTCGGCGTGCTGGGCGGAGGGTTCACCGCGACCGTCGAGGGTGATCGGCTCACCCTCACCTCGATGGGAGGGATCGGCCTCATCTACCGCGCCGCCTCGGCAGGTGAGGAGTGATGGTGCGGAGGGCCTGGGTGGCGGTCCTCCTGGGGGTCCTCGTGGCGATCCCCGTAGCCGCGGTGGGGTGGACCTGGCTGATCACCCCAGACCACGTCTCGGAGGTCAGGGCTCTGGAGGATCGCGCCATCGTCTACATCGAGAGATTCCGGGCTCCCGAGCTTGAGTTCCGAGGGACCTACGATCGCGTCCCCGAGAGCGACGTCCGGCTGGCCACAGCGCTCAGGCGCGTTCCAGCCTGAGCCTCTCAGAGTCCCTCCTGATGGACCCCCACTCGATGGTCAGGGAACACCCGTGACGCGAAGCAGCCGCCACGTGCCCGGGACCCCCTTCAGGCTGTGCTCGCCTCGGTCTTCGAAGTCGATCCCCGACCCCACCACGAGGTCGCGCACCGTCCCCGAGACAAGGACGTCGCCCGCGCCTGCCTCCCCCATCACCCGGGCCGCGAGGTGGACCGCGAGCCCCCCGATGTCCCCATCCCGACGCTCGATCTCGCCCGTGTGCAGCCCCGCCCTGATCTCGAGCCCCAGGGAGCGAACGGCTTCACCGGCTCGAACTGCGCACTGTACGGCTCGCGCGGGGCCGTCGAAGGTCGCGAGGAAGCCGTCGCCCGTCGTCTTGACCTCCTGCCCTCGGTAGGCCGCGATGGTCCGCCGGAGAACCGCGTCGTGATCGTCGCGGAGGTCGAGCCACCGGGCGTCACCGAGCTCCGCGGCCAGGTCGGTCGAGCCCACGATGTCGGTGAACAGGACCGTGGCCAGCTCCCGCTCGGCGGGCGGACCCTCCCGAACCCCCGTGAGGAACGCGTGGATCTCGTCGAGGACCGCCTCGCTGTCTCCGACGTGGAACGGGTAGCAGTCGGCGCCCGGCAGCTCCACGAGTCGCGCCCCTGGGATGTGCTCGGCCAGGTATCTGCCGAAGGCGAGCCGATAGTGGCGGTTCTCCGTCCGGTGCAGGACGAGGGTGGGGGCCGAGATGGTGGGGAGGACCGCCCGCACGTCGAGCGAGGACACCCAGCGGTACGTGGCCGCCGCAGCTCCTGGGGGCATTGACAGCCGCTGGTACCGGACGAACCAGTCCCGGATGCGAGGGTCGTCGGCGACGCTCGGCGCGGTGAGCAGGAGCATGTCCGGGTTCTGCCCCCAGGTCTGCTCGTAGAGGTCCATGAGGCGCTCGAAGGCGCCCTCGGGCATACCGATCGGGTAGTCCGGGGCGCGTGACCAGCGGGCGAAGGTGTTCACGAGCGCGAGCGCGATGACGCGGTCGGGGACGGTGGCGGCCAGCAGCATGGCCATCGGCCCACCCTCCGCGTCGCCGATGACCGCCGCCTGCTCGGACCCGGCGGCGTCCATGGCCACGACCGCGTCGTCCATCCACTCCTCCAGCGTGGGGATGTTCGTCAGGGGGACCGGGTCGGAGACCCCCGAACCGCGCTTGTCGAAACAGATCACCCGCCCGGCGCGGCTCAGCCGCTGGAAGTAGCGGACGAGCGTGGGCTCGTCCCACATCGCGTCGAGGTTCTGGCTCCAGCTCGGGACGAAGAGGATGTCCCGCGGCCCGTCGCCGAACACCTGGTAGGCGACGTACCCTCCGCTCGACTTCGCGTATCTCGTCTCCGGACGCATCCCGGTCCCTTCCCGGGCACCCTCATGCTGACACGAGCCGAGTGGCCGCTTCCAACGCCGGGTCGTCGGATCTCGGTCAGCCGCCGGGTGACTCAAGCATTCACATCGCCGCCGAGCCTTGGCCGGAGTCGGGGCCGACCGGCGAGCCGGAGCCGACCGGCGAGGCGGAGTCGGAGTCGGAGTCCGGATCGGGGGGCTTGGGGGGCGACGTTTCGCGGCAAAGGCTGCTTCTGGCCACAGCTTAACCAGACAAGAGATACTTCGGGCATGGAACCCGTGCACCCCGAGGTTCTCAATGGACGCAACCCGTGGTGGCGTGAAGCCTGGATGAAGCTCTCCCCGAGCCAGCGAACGGCGGTATGGGATGCCATGAAGCTGGGCAGGAGGGTCCCTGACGATGACCTCCTCCCGTTCGTGTACGGGCTCATGGCCATCGAACGCCGGACCCTGCGGTGGATCTGGCCGCGCTTCCTCTGGGTGGAAGGGATCACCGGTGTGTGGATCTACTTCGCCTGTTTCCGCATCGCGACTCCCCGATGGGAGTGCTGGATGTTCGTGGCCCTCGCGTTCGCAGGAGTGATCGCTCTCGTTCTCCGGCTCCTGATGGGCAGACGTCGAATTCGTAGGGCGGAGGCCTCCAATCTCTGGGGCAGTGCTTCCTCAGAAGATCCCGACGTTTGAGTGCCCTTCCTTCGCTCCCTGAGCCAGCGAGGCCGCACCCGGATCTGAATCGAATCTGCGCCGCGACCCGATCCGACTGGCGAGCCGGGATCGGAGCTGACCGGCGAGGCGGGATCCGAGCCGACCGACGAGGCGATGGCCGAAGTCGCGACCGGATCGGGGGGTGCCGCCTTGGAGGCGCTTATCTCCTAACCCGGCGGCGCGTTGACGGGTTCGGAAGCGCCGTGGGATAGTTCGAGGCCGATGGGGGCGTTCGAGCCCCCCTTCCGGAAGGGAGCAGGACCGATCGCAGACCTCGAGATCGGTGCCGTCGTTACCGGCACCGTCCAGCGCATCACCCCGTACGGCGCCTTCATCGAGCTCGAAGGCGGGAAGGTCGGCCTCGTGCACATCTCCGAGATCGACCGCAACTACGTCCGCGACGTCCGGGACCACCTCCGTGAGACCGATGAGGTTGAGGCCAAGGTCGTCGCCATCAAGGACGACGGCAAGATCGACCTCTCGATCAAGGCGCTCCAGGACCCTCCGCCGAAGCGGCTGCGCCGGGGCCAGGACCCGGACCTCGAGCAGAAGCTGAAGCGCTTCATGCGGCAGAGCGAGGAGCGTCAGGTGGACGTCCGCAAGTCCACGCGGGACAAGCGGCGCTGAGGCCCTGACCCGAAGCTCGGACCTCCAGGCCGTCGCGGAGCAGCTCGGACGCGAGCCGACGACGCGGTTCGAGGTCGTCGCGCGGTGTCCCGGCGGCCGGCATCCGCTCGTGATCCGCAACCACCCCGTCGCCGCGAACGGCGGACCGTTCCCCACCCTCTACTGGCTCACGTGCCCCGAGGCGGTGGCTGCCGTGTCGCGTCTGGAGAGCGAGGGATGGATCGCGCGGTTCGACGAACGGGTGGAGGAGGACCCCGAGTGCCGGGAGCGGTTCGAGGAGGCGGCGCTCGACTACGCGGCGGAGCGGGAGCGGCTGCTTCCCGGCGCGGGGGCGTTGGGCGGGGTCGGGGGGAGCGGCGGGGGCGTGAAGTGCCTCCACGCGCACTACGCGCATCACCTGGCGGGGGGAGCGAACCCGATCGGGGCCTGGGTCGCGGAGCGGGTGGAGCCGATCCACGAGGAGACGCGGGGGCGCGTGGCCGCGGTGGACATGGGGACGAACTCGATCCGTCTGCTGGTGGCCGATACGAAGGACGGTGACGTGGCGGAGATCTCGCGGGACCTCGTGATCACGAGGCTGGGCCAGGACGTGGACCGGACGAAGCGGCTGGATCCAGTCGCCCTCGACCGGACGATCAGGGTGTTGGAGCGGTACGCGCGGAGGGCGAGAGCCCTCCGCGCGTACCGCATCCGGGTCGGTGCCACGAGCGCCGTGCGGGACGCCTCGAACAGGGAGCGGCTGTTCGCGGAGGTGGCGCGGGTGGCCGGCGCGTCGGCCGAGGTCCTCACCGGGGAGCGGGAGGCCGAGCTCTCCTTCCTGGGGGCCACGGCCGACGCGCCGGCCCAGCCCCCCTACCTCGTCTTCGACATCGGGGGCGGCAGCACCGAGCTCGCCTTCGGGACCGAGAGGCCGGAGGCCTCCGTCTCGCTCCAGCTGGGGAGCGTGCGCACCCACGAGCGGGTGCAGCCCGGGGATCTCCCGACCGCCGAGGACCTGGCGGCGATGGACCGCGTGGTGGAGGAGGCGCTTGCCGAAGTGAGGGACGCGATCCCATCGGGGGCGGCGACCCTGGTGGGCGTGGCCGGGACGACCACCACCGTCCAGGGGATCGCCCTGGGGCTCGACTCGTACGACCCCGAGGCGCTGCACGGCAGCGTGCTGTCCCTGGAGGAGGCGAGGCGCGTCTCGGAGGAGCTCGCCTCGATGACCGTGGCGGAGCGCGCCGCGATCCCCGTGATGACCCGGGGCCGCGAGGACGTGATCGTGGCCGGCTCCCGCATCCTCCTCGGCATCCTCCGGACCTTCGGCTTCGACGCCTGCCTCGTCTCCGAGCGCGACATCCTCGACGGGCTGGCGATCGAGATGGTTCGCTCGCGGAACGGCGACCCCACCCGCTAACCTTTCCCCCCGATGAGCAAGCGATCGAGGCAGCGCCAGCTCCAGAAGCTCGCCGAGCGACGCGCCGAGGAGCGCCGCCGGAGGCGTCGCAGGCGGATCGCGGCGGGGGTCGTCGGGGGCGCGATCGCGCTCGGCGGCCTCACCGTGGGAGCCCTCGCGCTGTTCGGTGGGGAGGAGCCGCCGGGGGAGCCCGTGGCCGGCCCCACGCCGACCCCGACCCAGGAGGAGACGATGGCCGAGCCGACCGTGGCCTGCGGGGGCGAGGTCCCCCAGGCCGCCGACGAGAGGAAGGCGACCTACGAGCAGGCCCCCGAGACGCAGCTCCAGGACGGCGCCGACTACCGGGCGGTGCTGAAGACCTCCTGCGGGCGGATCGAGATCGACCTGTTCGAGGGCCAGACCCCGATCACCGTGAACAACTTCGTGTTCCTCGCTCGAGAGGGGTTCTACGACGGCACGATCTTCCACCGTGTGATCGAGGGCTTCATGAACCAGGGCGGCGATCCCGAGGGGACGGGGATGGGGGGCCCGGGCTACGAGTTCGAGGACGAGTTCGTGGACGATCTGACGTTCGACCGACCGGGGCTGCTGGCGATGGCCAACGCAGGCCCGGGGACGAACGGGAGCCAGTTCTTCATCACGGCCGCCCCCACGCCGCACCTCGACGGGGCTCACACGATCTTCGGCGAGGTCACGGGCGGCATGGACGTGGTGAACGAGATCAACGGGCTCCCCACCGATCCCACCGACAAGCCCGTCGACACCGTCTACATCGAGTCGATCCGGATCCGCGAAGCTTGACGCGCCTGGTGGTGGTCGGCGGAGGGGTCGCGGGGCTCGCCGCGGCCCGCGCCGGAGCCCGGGCCGGATGGCGCGTCACCCTGCTGGAGGCCTCCCAGCGCTTGGGGGGCAAGGTCCTCACCGAGGAGGTCGACGGGGTGCCGTGGGAGTGGGGGCCCGACGCGATCGCGGCCACGAAGCCCCGGGGCGAGGACCTTCTCGAGGAGCTTGGGCTGCTCGAGGACGCCCTGCCGCCGGCCACCGGCCGCGCGTACCTGCTGGTCGGAGGCGAGCTGCGGCCGATCCCGCCCGGCCTGACCATGGGGTTCCCGAAGGGGCCGGGGGCGCTGATGGAGGCGGCCCGGTCGGGGATCGTGACGCGGGCCGAGGCCCTGCGGGGCGCGATGGAGGGCGCGATGCCGGGCCGTCCGAGGGGCAGCATCGCGGAGGTGGCACGGGCCAGGCTGGGACGGGGCGTGGCCGAGAAGCTCACCCTGCCGCTCGTCTCGGCGGTCTTCGGGACGGCGGACCAGGACCTGGAGGCCGCGATCCCCGAGATGGCGGGGGCGCGGAGCGTGACGGCCGGGGCCGCGCGACGGCCCCCGGTGCGATTCCTGGGGCTGCGGGGCGGGATGGGGCGGCTGGCCGAGGCGCTGGTCGAGAAGGGGGTCGAGGTACGGACGGGGGCCCGCGCGGAGGCGATCGAGGGGTCGGCGGGGGCGTACGTGGTGCGCGCCGACGGCGCCGGCGTGGAGGCCGATGCCGTCGTGGTGGCCGTGCCGGCGCCGTCGGCGCGCCCCCTCCTCCCCTCGCTCCCGGAAGGCCTCGGGGCCTACACCTCGTCGGCCGTGATCCACCTCCGCTACCCGGAGGGGGCGCTGGGTCGGCCGCTCGACGCCGCGGGGTACGTCGCCGCGGATCCGGGCGTGGTCCAGGCCTGCTCCTGGGTCTCGTCGAAGTGGCCTCACCTCGAGGAGCCGGGCCCGCACCTCCGGGCCGTGGTCGTCGAGCCGGCGATCGACGACGACGAGGCCCTGGCCTTGGCCGTCGTGGAGGAGGTGGGCCGCGTGATGGAGGCCGGGGCCGATCCGGACGTGGTGCGCGTCCGCCCGTGGGCCCTCGCGCTCCCCCGGTACCTCCCCGGGCACGTGGAGACCGTCCGGAGGATCCGGGAAGCGCTGCCTCCCAGCATCCAGCTCGCGGGAGCCTCCTTCGACGGCGTGGGCGTCCCCGACTGCGTGGCGAGCGGGGAGGAGGCCTTCCGCAGGATCGCCGCCCTGTGGGAGACCACGCCCGATGCGGGGTAGGACCGGGCGGTGAGCTTCCTCATCGTGAGCAACCCGGAGGCCGGGTCTGCCGAGGAGGGCATGGCCGATCGCGCCCTCCACCTCCTCCCCGACGCCGAGGCCTTCTATCTGGAGCCGGACGCCGACCTGGGCGGAGCGGTGGACGAGGCCGTGCGGGACGATCGCGTCGTGGTGGCGGCGGGCGGGGACGGGACCGTCAGCGCCTGCGTCCAGCACCTCGTCGGCCGGGGGACGCTCGGCGTGCTGCCGGCCGGCACGCGCAACCACCTGGCCCGAGACCTCGACCTGAACGACGAGGAGGCCGCGCT
>DASUTZ010000122.1:0-4081 GCA_036374295.1 Actinomycetota bacterium | reverse complement strand
CCCGCTGATCAATGCGTGGGGGGAGATCTTCCCCGACCTCCTCACGCCGCTGGAGGAAGCCTCACCCGAGCTCCGGGAGCACTTCCGCTACCCGGAGGACATCTTCCTGGTGCAGGCCAGGCAGTTCTCCAGCTACCACGTCACCAACCCCGGGCAGTTCTACTTCGGGGAGGACTTCTGGTCTCTGCCGATCGTGGCGCAGGGCGACCCGGGCATCGAGGGCGGGCCGACGAACGAGCCGGTCCAACTCGAGCCCTACTACGTCCTCCTGCCGCTCCCCGGCGAGGAGGCTCAGGGGGAGCGGTTCATGCTCTTCATCCCGTTCACGCCCGCCGATCGCCCGAACATGGTGGCCTGGATGGCCGCGGTCTCCGATCCGGATCAGTACGGCCGCATGGTGTCCTTCGAGTTCCCGCTGGAACGGGCCGTCCCAGGACCCCAGAACGTCGCCGCGTTCATCTCCCAGGAGACCGAGATCGCCCGCGAGATCAGCCTCCTCGACCAGCTCGGGTCCAACGTGATCTACGGCGACCTCCTGGCGATCCCGGTGGGCCGATCCTTCCTGTACGTCCAGCCCCTCTACCTCGAGTCCGCGCAGGCGGGCTCCGCCATCCCCGAGCTTCAGCGCGTCGTGGTGGTCAACGGCGACACGGTGGTGATGGAGCCCACGCTGGAGGAGGCGCTGGCCAGGGCCTTCGCGCTCGAGGAGGAGGAGCCGGAGCAGCCACCGGAGCCGGGGGAGGAGCCTGAGGAGCCACAGGAGCCCGTGCCCGGGGACGTGGCCCAGCTGCTGGCCGAGGCTCAGGGGCACTTCGAGCTGGCCCAGGCGGCGCTGGAGCGCGGGGACCTCGGCGAGTACCAGCGGCAGATCGGGCTGGCCGAGGAGGCGATTGCCGCGGCGGTCGAGGCCGCCGGCGCGGCGCCCTAGGCGTCGAGGATCTCCACGGCGTACGCGACGCCGTACCGCGACTCGGTCGTGACCCTCACGGGGTCCCCGGTCGTCTGATGCTCCACGAGGTGCTCCAGGTCGAACCCGTACTCCCGACCCGGATCGATGCGGATCCGGTGCGTCCCGTCGACGGTGAAGGCCTCGATCTCATCGCCATCCCCCCGTGCGATCTCGGTGATCGCGCCGGTGACCTCCCCGGGGACCGACTCCTCGGTCGCAGGGGAGGAGGAACAGGCGGCGAGCGCCAGGACGACGATCCCCAGGACGATCCGCATCTGGGCCACTGTAGCGGGTGCGGCGGGCGGGCCCTGATGCGACGAGGGTCCCGACTCGATATACTTCGCGCGCCCCCGCCCGGGAGCGGAACCCTCGTGGAAGGAGCGTGAGCGATGGGTGAGCGGTCGGCCGTCGCGAGCCGGGGGAGCGAAGGAGTCACTCCCGGACTCGCCCGCGTCCTCGTGATCGACGACGATCCGGGGATCACCGACCTCGTCGCCACGGCGCTCCGCTACGAGGGATTCACCGTGCAGGTCGCGGCCACGGGCCGGGAGGGCCTGCAGGCCGCCACCTCGTTCCGCCCCCATCTTCTCGTCCTCGACGTGATGCTCCCCGACGGGGACGGGTTCGAGATCCAGCAGCGACTCGCCGCGGAGGGCTCGGAGATCCCGGTCCTGTTCTTGACCGCGAGAGACACCACCGAGGAGAAGGTGCGGGGGCTGCTCGAGGGAGCCGACGACTACGTCACGAAGCCGTTCAGCCTCGAGGAGCTCGTGGCGAGGATCCACTCGGTGCTCCGACGCAACGCCGATCTCGTCTCCCGCAACCTCGTCGTCGGCGACCTGGAGATGGACGAGGACACCCACGAGGTCTGGCGCGGGGGCGAGCCGATCGAGCTCTCGCCGACCGAGTTCAACCTGCTGCGGTTCCTCATGCTCAATCCGCGTCGCGTGGTATCCAAGACCCAGATCCTGAGCCACGTCTGGCGCTACGACTTCCAGGGCGATGCGAGCGTCGTGGAGACCTACATGAGCTATCTCCGCAAGAAGATCGACCGCGGGGAGCGGAAGCTGCTCCACACCATTCGTGGTGTCGGCTACACGCTCCGTCCGGCGGGCGACTGAGTCGATGTCCGTCCGTGGCCGGGTCCTCATCGGGACGCTCTGTCTGGTGGCCGCCGCGGTTCTTCTGGCGGACTTCGCCGTCTACCGGTTCCTTTCGTCGTTCCTCCACGGCCGCGTGGACGATCAGCTCGAGAGCGGGATGTGGGCGGCCCCCCGGATCCTCGATCTGACCGGCGAGAGCTCGGGCCCCTCGCCGCCCATCCTGGAGCGGGGGACGCCGGAGACCGTGTATCCGCCCGGCACCTACTTCGCCCACCTGGATGAGGCTGGGACGATGGTCCGCGACTTCATGATCACACTGGAGAGCCAGGGTTCGCTGCGCGATCAGCCTTCGAGCGTGCCCCGGCTGCCGTCGGACCTCCCCGGTTCCGGGGGCTCGGCGGGCAGCTCGCCCTCCAGTCGATTCATCGTGGAGTCCGGCGACGGCACGCAGTACCGGGTGCTCGCCGACGCCCTCGCCGAGGGAGGCACGATCCTCGTAGCTATCCCCCTGACGAGCACGAGCGCCACGCTCCAACGCCTGCTGCTGATCGAGGCCGGCGTGACCGCCGCCGTGCTCCTCGCGGTCGGGCTGCTGGGCTTCTTCGTGGTCCGGAGGGGGCTGCGGCCGCTGGATCGGATCGCGGACGCGGCCGGAGCGATCGCCGCGGGCGATCTCTCCGCCCGCGTCCGCCCGGCGAACGACAGGACCGAGGTGGGGCGCCTCGGGCTGGCGCTGAACACCATGCTCTCCCAGATCGAGACCGCCTTCAGCGAGCGCCAGGCCTCCGAGGATCGCCTCCGGCGCTTCGTGGCCGATGCCTCCCACGAGCTCCGGACCCCCCTGACGTCGATCCAGGGCTACGCGGAGCTCTTCCGCCGAGGCGCCTCCGAACGCCCCGAGGACCTGGCCAAGGTGATGCGCCAGATCGAGAGCGAGAGCCGCCGGGTGAGCGAGCTCGTCGACGAGCTGCTGCTGCTGGCGAGGCTGGACCAGGCGGATCCCTCGGAGAGCCCGATCGAGCTCGCCCGCGTGGACCTCACCACGATCGTGGCCGAGGCGGTCGAGGCGGCGCGCGACCTCGATCCGGACCGACGGATCCAGCTCGTGGCGAACGGGCCGGTGATCGTGATGGGGGACGACGTCCGGCTTCGCCAGGCTCTGGACAACCTCCTCTCCAACGCGCGGCGCTACACGCCGACCGGCACGCGCGTCCGGGTCCAGGTGGGGATCGAGGACGACACCGCGGCGGTGGACGTGGCCGACGACGGCCCGGGGATCGACGCCGAGCACGCGGAGCGGGTCTTCGAGCGTTTCTACAGGGTCGATCGCTCGAGGTCGAGGCAGAAGGGGGGTGTGGGGCTCGGGCTGTCGATCGTGGCCGCGATCGCCGAGGCGCACGGGGGGCGGGCTACGTGCGAGCCGGTCATCCCGCACGGGGTGCGCTTCCGCATCGAGCTGCCGCTGGTGGAGCGGGCCGAGGTGGTGGCCGAGCCCGCGCCCGGCGAGGGACGCGCCACGAAGGCCGCCCGGTAGACGCCCCCGCAAGCCCTGGGGTAGCATCGGGGTGCGCGGTGGAGCAGTCTGGTAGCTCGCTGGGCTCATAACCCAGAGGTCGCTGGTTCAAATCCAGCCCGCGCAACGAGAGAATTAGCAGGTCAGGAGGGGTGCCGAGCGATCGGCACCCCTTTCGTTTGGGCGCGGATCGCCGCCTCTGATACCAGTCTGATACCGGGAGCTACGCGCTCTTCGCCCTCTCCAGCAGCTCGGCGAGGCGCGAGATGGCTCCCTCCTCGAGCGCCGGCACCGCGTGCTGGTAGATCGCCTGGGTGGTGGCGACGTGCTTGTGGCCCAGGATCCGGCTCACCACCTCGGTCGGGATGCCCGCCTTCAGGCTCAGCGTCGCGAACGTGTGGCGGAGATCGTGGAAGCGGATCCGCGGGAGCCCGCTCCGCTCCACCAGCCGGCGGAACCGCTGGCTCACCGTGTCGGGATCGAGGGGCCGGCCGTCCTCGCGCCGGAAGACCAGCT
>DASUTZ010000121.1:0-13729 GCA_036374295.1 Actinomycetota bacterium | reverse complement strand
TGGTGCACGGCTTCGGGGAGGAGGCCGGCGCGCCGATGGTCGAGCATCCGGACATCCGCGCGATCTCGTTCACCGGCTCGCTCGAGGTGGGACGGAAGATCAACGAGCGATGCGGCGCGCTGATGAAGCGCTGCTCCCTCGAGCTCGGGTCCAAGAACGTGATGATCGTGATGCCCGACGCCGAGATGGACCTGGCGGTCGAGGCGGCCTCGTGGGGGGCTTTCGCCACGAGCGGCCAGCGCTGCACGGCTACCTCCCGGCTCATCGTCCACGACGACGCGCGCGAGGAGTTCACCGAGCGGATGCTGAAGCGGGTGGAGGGGATGAAGGTCGGGTCCGGCCTCGATCCAGAGGTCGAGCTCGCTCCGGTGATCAACTCGAAGCAGAAGGAGCGCATCCTCGAGTACATCGAGATCGGGAAGAAGGAGGGCGCCAAGCTGCTTACCGGGGGCGAGGAGCTCACCGGCGACGGCTACGAGAAGGGGAACTTCATCGCCCCGGCCGTGTTCGACGAGATGACTCCAGACATGCGGATCGCGCAGGAGGAGATCTTCGGGCCCGTGACGGGGATCATCCGCACGGACGACGTGGACGAGGCGATCCGGATGGCCAACTCGGTGGACTACGGACTGTCGGCCGCGATCTACACGCACGACATCACGAACGTCTTCGAGGCGGTCACCCAGCTCGAGTTCGGCATCGTCTACGTGAACGCGCCGACGATCGGGGCCGAGATCCAGCTGCCGTTCGGAGGGATGAAGAACACCGGGAACGGCCACCGTGAGGCGGGGCCCCAGGCCCTCGACGAGTTCATGGAGTGGAAGGCCGTCTCGGTGGACTACTCGGGGAAGGTCCAGAAGGCACAGGGGATCGACTGAGGGCCGGTCGGCGCCCGTGAGCGATCGTGTCGCCCTCGTCTACTCGCCGGAGGTCGTCGAGTACGACCACGGGCCCCAGCACCCCCTCAAGCCGGTGCGGGTCCTGCTGACCCGTGAGCTGATCGCCGCCTACGGCGTCCTCGAGGCGGGCCACGTGGACGAGGTCCCGTCGCGCCTGGCCTCCGACCAGGAGGTCGGCCTCGTGCACACCCAGGCCTACATCGACGTGGTGAAGGCCGCGGGATCGGGGGAGCGCGGGGACTGGTGGGCCTACGGGTTCGGGCCCGGCGACAACCCGATCTTCCCCGCGATGCACGAGGCGTCGGCCCGGGTGGTGGGCGCCTCGATCGAGGCCGCGGGGCTCGTGCTCTCGGGAGAGGCGGACCACGCCTTCAACCCCGCGGGCGGCCTCCACCACGCGATGCCCGAGCGGGCCAGCGGGTTCTGCGTCTACGACGACCCGGCGGTGGCCATCCGGTGGCTGCTCGACCGCGGCGTGGAGCGGATCGCGTACGTGGACGTGGACGTGCACCACGGCGACGGGCCGCAGGCGATCTTCTACGACGATCCCAGGGTGCTGACGATCTCGCTCCACGAGAGCGGCCGCTACCTCTTCCCCGGGACGGGGTTCGTGTCGGAGCGGGGTGAGGGGGACGCGGAGGGCTCGAAGGTCAACGTGCCGCTGCCGCCCTGGACGAGCGACGAGGCCTGGCTCCGGGCCTTCCGCGAGATCGTGCCGCCCCTGGTGCGGCGCTTCCATCCGGACGTGCTCGTTACCCAGCTCGGCTGCGACACGCACCATACCGACCCGCTGGCGCACCTCGCGCTCTCGACCCGGGCCTACCGCGAGGCGTCGGTTGAGCTGCACGATTTGGCGCACGGGGTCGCCGGCGGGCGCTGGGTCGCCACCGGAGGCGGGGGGTATCAGTGGGCGCGCGTGGTGCCCCGGGCCTGGGCGATCTACTTCGCGGAGATGGCCGGGGTCGAGCTCCCCGACGACCTCCCCGAGGGGTGGCGGCAGCTGGCCGCCGAGCACGCCGGCGGGCCCATGCCGGAGCGCCTCTCCGAGGAGCCGCCCGAGGTACCGGCCGGCTCGGGCGAGGTCCGGTCGGTCGTCGACGACGTGAAGCGGGCGTTCTCCGTATGACCAGGGCCACGAAGCTGGTCTGCACGCTCGGCCCGGCGAGCGCCGACCGCGTGCCGGAGCTCGTGGAGGCGGGCATGGACGTGGCCCGCATCAACCTGACGCACGGGACCCGCGAGGATCACGAGCGGCTTCTGCGGTCGGTGCGCGAGGCCTCCCGGGAGGCGGGGCGCGCGGTCGCGGTGATGACCGACCTGTCGGGCCCCAAGGTCAGGCTGGGAGAGCTCGAGCCGGAGGCGGTCCGGCTCCAGGACGGGGGCGTGTTCGTGCTCCGCGGCGGCAAGGGCCCGGGCGACGCGAGGGGCGTCCCGACGAGCCACGCGGGCCTCCCGGACGATCTCGAGGTGGGCGACCGCGTCCTGCTCTCGGATGGCGTCGTGGAGCTGCGGGTCGAGGAGACGACCGGCGACGAGGTCCAGACGAGGGTAGTGCGGGGAGGGCTGATCCGCTCCAGAGCGGGGGTCAACGTCCCGTCGGGACGGCTGAGCGTCCCCGCGATCACCGAGAAGGACGAGCGGGACCTGGCTTGGGTGGGGAGTGCGGGGATCGACCTCGTCGCCCAGTCTTTCGTCCGCCACGCGGCCGAGGTGCGGGCGTTGGCGGACCTCCTCGGGGACGGGCCGGCGCTCCTCGTGGCGAAGATCGAGACGCGCTCGGCGGTGGAGGAGTCCGACGGGATCCTCGAGGCGGCCGACGTGGTCATGGTGGCCCGAGGCGATCTCGGGGTGGAGCTTCCCCCCGAGCGCATCCCCGTGATCCAGAAGGACCTCGTGTACCGGGCCAACCGCTCGGGGGTCCCCGCGGTCGTGGCCACGCAGATGCTCGAGTCGATGACGGGTAGCCGGCGTCCCACGCGGGCGGAGGTTAGTGACGTGGCCGGCGCGGCCTTCGACGGGGCCGCCGCGATCCTGCTCTCGGCCGAGACCGCGATCGGACGCCACCCGGTCGAGGCCGCGCGCACGGCCGCGGCGATCCTCGAGACCGCCGAGCGGGAGGGAGCCCGCTTCCTCTCCGCCACGGTGGAGGAGCGCGTGGAGGGGAGCGACGCGTGGGCGGTGGCCGACGCCGCCGCCACCGCTGCCGCGGACTCGGGAGCGGTCGCCGTGGCGTGCTTCACGCGCACCGGCCTCACGGCCCGTCTCCTCTCGGGCGTCCGCCTGCCCGTCCCCGTCTACGCCTACAGCCACGACGACGCGGTGGTTCGCCGCCTGACGGTGTTCCGGGGCGTGCACCCGAGGCCGTGCGATCCGCCCGAGGATACGGACGCGATGCTGACGATGATGGACCGACGCCTCCGGGAGGAGGGCCTCGCGTCGAGCGGCGATCCGGTCGTCCTCGTCGCCTCGACGCCGGTGGGGAGGTCCCGGACCAATCTGCTGAAGGTCCACCGAGTGGGCTGATCCTCGATGTGCGCCGCCCGCCGGGCCTGCCGATAATGGGCCCCATGCCCCCCTTCGAGGAGGTGCTCGACGCGGCTCGGGCCGGTGAGGATTGGGCCCTGGAGGCGATCTACCGTGACCTCGCTCCCGCGGTGGCCGGGTACCTCCGCGGCCAGCGGGCGGGCGAGCCCGAGGACCTGACTTCGGACGTCTTCGTGGGGATCGTGCGGGGGCTCCGCGCGTTCTCCGGCGACGAGCGGGCGTTCCGGAGCTGGGTCTTCTCGATCGCCCACCGCCGGCTCCTCGACGAGCGGCGCCGCCTGGCTCGGCGCCGGGAGCGGCCCGTCGACCCAGGGGAGCTGGCGGCCGAGGGGCCGAGGGGGAACGTCGAGGCCGAGGGCCTGGAGAGGCTCGGGGCCGGCTGGGCCGCTGAGCTCCTCGACACCCTGACCGACGAGCAGCGGACCGTGGTGCTGCTCCGGATCGTGGCCGACCTCTCGGTCAGGGAGGTGGCCGACGTCACCGGGAGGTCGCCGGGGGCCGTGAAGACGATGCAGCGGCGGGCGCTCCTTCAGCTCGCGCGCAGGGTCGAGCGAGAGGGGGTTTCCCCGTGACGCCGCTCGACGATTACCGGGACGAGATGGCGACCCTGAGCTCCGAGCAGATCGAGGGGGTCCTGGCGGGCCGTCCGGTCGACGCGCCGGACGCCGAACCCGTCGCCCGGCTCGCACGGGACCTCCGCGAGCGGCTGCTCGTCGATCTCCACGGCGAGATCGAAGCGCGGCACCTCGCCGCCATGCGGGCCGAGGTCGCGCCGGTCCCGCGACGCACCCGGCCGCGGCGGGTGGCGACGAGGCTCGCTCTGGCGGCCGCCCTCGTGCTCGGCGCGGGAGCCGCCGCGGCCACCACCGCGCGCCTCACGGGATCGCCCTCCATCGCGCCCGAGGGTCTGCCGATCCCGGCCCACGGTGACAGCCGCACCCAGCAGCCGACGAGCGAGCTCGATCCGGGGAGCGCCGAGCCGGCCGACCGCCCATCGGGGCCGGTCGCCGACACGATCCGAGCGCCCTCGGCCCGCTGGAAGGGCTGTGGGGCGGCCCCGCGCGTCGCCTGCCCTAAGGGGTTCTCGAAGAGCAGGGGGACGGGCAAGGGAGAGCGCGCCCACGACGACCGGCGCGGCCCGAGGGGCCACGGCAAGGGGAAGGGCCTCGGGCCGGGCGCCGGGCCGCCTCCGGGGAAGCCCGAAGGCCCGGGACCCGGCGCGCCGCCCGGGGGCGCGCCGCCCGGTGATGGCCCGCCCCCGCAGACCCCCGGCCGTTAGCTCGGTTAGGCTTCGCGGATGAGCGGCTTCTCGATCCGTGATGCCCTGCCCGAGGACGCCGACGACGTCGCCCGGCTGATGGCCTTCGTGGGGGGGACAATCCCTGCCGGCGACCACCGCGCCCGCCCGGGCCTGGAGAGCTTCCTCTCACAGGATGGCGCGGTCCTGGTGGCCGAGTCGGAGGGGCGCGTGGTCGGCGCGTGCACGCTCCTGTTCACGCGCTTCAACCCGATGGACGCTGCCCCGGGCGCCTGGCTCGACGGCCTCGCCGTGGAGGAGAGCGCCCGCAGCCGCGGTATCGGCCGGGCTCTGATGGAGGAGGCCCGCCGCCGGGCCGAGGGAGCGGGCTGCGACTCGATCGTCCTCCACACGCACGAGGACCAGGGCGCCGCCCTCGCCCTCTACGGGTCGTTGGACATGAAGCGCCACGGCATCCTCATGGTGTGGCCGCTGTCGCGTTGACCCCCGCTACGATGGGCGGGTCGGCAGGGAGGAGGGACCCATGCGCATCGGGATCCTGACGGGCGGGGGCGACGTCCCGGGGCTCAACGCCTGCATCAAGGCCGTGGTCGAGCGCGTGGCCGACCAGGGCCATGAGGTCGTGGGCATCCGCCGCGGCTGGGACGGCCTCCTCTCCACGAACCTCGACGAGCCCGACACCGTCGCGCCCAACCTCCGGCACCTCGACCGAGCGGCCGTCCGCACGATCGACCGTACCGGCGGCACCGTGCTCCACACTTCCCGGACGAACCCGGGCAAGGTGCGAGCGCAGGACGCGCCCTCGTTCCTGGAGCCGGGCGGGGAGGAGCCGTTCGACTTCACCCCGCACGTCCTGCGGGTGCTCGAGTCGCAGGGTATCGAGGTGCTCATCCCGATCGGGGGCGACGACACGCTCTCGTACGCGCTCCGGATGCACGAGGAGGGGGTCCCCGTCATCGCCATCCCGAAGACGATGGACAATGACGTTCACGGGACCGACTACTGCATCGGCTTCTCCACCGCCGTGACGCGCGGCGTCCAGTTCATCCACAACCTCCGCACCAGCACGGGTTCGCATGAGCGCATCGCGGTCGTCGAGCTGTTCGGTCGCTACAGCGGCGAGACCTCGCTGATCACCGCGTATCTGGCCGGGGTGGACCGAGCCGCGATCTCCGAGGTCCCCGTCGACGTCGAGCGGCTGGCGGGGCTCCTCGTCGAGGACAAGCGGGCGAACCCCAGCAACTACGCGATGCTCACGATCTCCGAGGGAGCCGTGATCCAGGGCGGCGACCTCATGCTCTCGGGCGAGGAGGATGCCTACGGCCACCGGAAGCTGGGCGGGATCGGCTCGCAAGTCGCGCAGCTGATCAAGCGGTTCACCGGCGAGGGGATCGTTGAGCAGCAGCTCGGGTACCTCGTCCGCTCGGGCAGCCCCGACTCACTCGATCTCATGGTGGCCACGAACTACGCGGTGATGGCGGCGGACCTCGCGCTCGAGGGGTCGTCGGGTCGCATGGTGGCGCTGCGCGGCGGCACCTACACGAACGTCCCCATCTCGGTGACCCGCGAGGGGGTCAAACGGGTGGACGTGGACGAGCTGTACGACGTGGAGCAGTATCGGCCCAAGCTCCGTCACGTCGGTGGGAAGCCGATGTTCCTGTACTGAGGGAGGCCTGGATGCGGATCGGTGTGCTGGGGACGGGATCGGTGGGGCGCGTTCTCGGCGGGAAGCTGGCCGAGCTCGGGCACGAGGTCATGCTGGGCACGCGGGACGTCGAGGCGCTCACGACGCGCCCGGCGGGGGAGCGGGAGAGCGAGTCGTTCTCCGAGTGGATGGATCGAACGCCGGGGGCCGCCGTCGGGACGTTCGCCGAGGCGGCCGCCCACGGCGAGATGCTCTTCAACTGCACGCGTGGGGAGGGGTCCCTCGACGCGCTGGCCTCCGCCGACCACCGCCAGGTCGGGGGCAAGGTGCTGGTCGACGTCTCCAACCCCCTCGTGTTCGAGGAGGGCGCGATGAAGCTCTTCGTTCCGAGCGGAGACTCCCTCGCCGAGCGGATCCAGCGTCAGCATCCGCACGCCAAAGTGGTGAAGGCACTCAACACCGTGAACGCGCGGGTGATGGTGGACCCTGCCGGGGTGGGCGGCGGCGACCACACGATCTTCGTGTGCGGCGACGACGACGGGGCGAAGGACGCCGTCGGTGAGATCCTGCGCGCCTTCGGCTGGAAGCACATCATGGACCTCGGTGACCTTTCGGCCGCGCGCGGTATGGAGGCCTACCTGCTCCTATGGATCCGCATGATGGGGACCGTGGGCTCGCCGGCCCTCAACGTCAAGGTCGTCACCTAGCGGCGGAATCGGCCGACGCCGCGGCGGACGGCGCGCCGGTAGAGGCCCGGGACGAGACGCTGGAGCGCTGAGACGGGACCCGGCCAAGCCGGGATCGCAACCATCCCCGTTCGCCCTCGGCGGAGCACGTCCACGATCCCCTCGGCCACCGCCTCCAGGGGCACCGTCACGGGGCGCGGCTTGTCCGGCTGCGGGAATCCCTCCGTGTTCACGAAGCCGGGGCAGACCGCCGTCACCTTGAGCGCGTCGCCGAACGAGAGCGAGAGCGACTCGGACAACGCCACCACGGCGTGCTTCGACGCGGCGTAGGCCTCTGCTCCGGGGAGCGCGAACAGCCCGGCAAGCGAGGCGACGTTCACCATGTGCCCGCGCGCCTCCAGCAGCATCGGCAGGAACAGCTTCGTTGCCCGCAGCAGCCCGACGTAGTTGGTGAAGGTCACCGCCTCGAGCGGGCCGAGGTCGACGTCTGCGAACCGTCCCCTCCCCGGCACGCCCGCGCTGTTGATCAGGATGTCGCAGCGCCCGAACCGCTCCTCGGTCGCGGCCACGACCGCCCGCAGGTCCTTCTTCAACGTGACGTCGCACCGCACGGGCAGGACCTCCGCATCGAGCTCCTCGGCCATGGCCCGCAGGCGGTCCTCGCGCCGCGCCGCCAGCACCAGACGCAGCCCCTCCCGGGCCAGCGACCGGGCCGTCGCCTCGCCGATCCCCGACGAGGCGCCCGTGACGACGGCGACCTTCGTCGCCATCAGCCGCCGAGGGCCGTGAGCGTCTGTCCTCCGTCCACGACCACCACCGACCCGGTCATGAACGAGGCGGCGTCCGAGGCCAGGAACCGCACGACCGCCGCCACCTCTTCGGCCGTCCCCCATCGCCCCATCGGGATCTGGGCCCGGGTGCTCTCGACGAAACCGGGGTCCTGTCGCGAGTACGCGTTGAGGTCGGTCTCGATCCACCCGGGGGCCACCGCGTTCACCCGGATCCCGTGGGGCGCCCACTCCTGGGCCACCGTCTTCGTGAAGGCGATCAACGCCGCCTTCGCCCCCGCGTAGTAGGTCAGCCCGGGGCTGGCGATGAACGCGGCGACCGACGCCACGTTGACCACCGAGCCCGAGCCCTGCTTCAGGAGGTGCCCCGCCGCGGCCCGGGTGGCGTAGAACGCCGAATGGAAGTTTACGCGGAAGTACTTCTCGAACCCTTCGGGCCGGATCGACTCCACCGTGGACAGGAACGGGGCCGCCCCCGCGTTGTTCACCAGGACGTCGAGGCCGCCCAGCTCGTCGATCGTCCGACGCACGAGCGTCCCCACCTGCTCGGGATCGGTGACGTCGGTGGGGACGGGGAGCGCGCGACGGCCCAGCGCCTCGACCTCCTTCGCCGCGGTGGCCAGGTCCTCCTCACCCCGGGCGGCCAGCGCCACGTCGGCGCCGTCCTCGGCCAGCGCCAGCGCGATGGCCTTCCCGATCCCCTTCGAGCCGCCTGTCACGAGGGCGACCCTGCCGTCCAGCCCAGGCATCCGCGAGACCTCCGTATACGATGGCCCGATGAGCAAACCACACTCCGGCTACCCGAGCGAAGACTGGGAGCCCGCGGAGCATCCGCGCGAGATCCTGATCCGGGCGCTCCTGGACGGCGGAGTGGCGGGAGTGAACTCGCACGACCGGCCCAACGTGCTCTGGAAGATCCAGCGCCTCTGCGAGGGCGACCCGGACCTCCAGTTCGGGCTGACGGGTGTGGACGGCATGGCCCCTGGCGACGTCCTGGACCTCATGGCGAGGGAGGGAGGCTTCGACGGCGACCCGAGTCTGAAGCACGGGCTGATCATGGTGGACCCCGAGCCCGTGCTCCGTGGGTGCGAGGCGATCGGCGACCGCCTGGCGCTGGCCGCCGAGCGGGGCGAGTCGGTGTTGCTGGCCACCGGGCACCCCTCCGGGCTCCCCCTCCTCTACCAGGCCACCGGTCGGCTGCTCGTCGAGCACGGCGCCAAGCTGCTGCGCCCGCTGGAGGGCTTCACCTGGAAGGAGCGCGGCCGCAACCGGCAGATCCGATACATGGCCGGCGTGGCCGTGTACACGGACCGCGCGTCCGCGCTCCACACGCACAGCCCCGAGCCGATGCGTCGGATGCTCGAGGAGGTCACGCCCGACCTGGTCTTCGCCGACCACGGGTTCGCCGGGGCCGCGATCGAAGCGGGGATCGACACGGTCTCGATCGCCGACGTGAACGACCCGGCGCTGGTCGTGGCGTGGCGCCGGGGACGAGGGGGTCCGGTCGTGGTGATGGACGACAACGTCCAGCCCGACGCCTACTGGCCCTGCTTCCAGGCCATCGCCTCCCGATTCTCGTAGGCGTCAGCCCACGCGCGCGCCGACGAGGTCGCGGAGGCGGTCGGCGCGGCGGAAGGCCTCCTGCTCGTGCTTGAGGAAGCAGTACACGTCCCGGCCCGCGCCGACCGCCTCCGCGACCCGGTCAGCCCACGCCTCCAGCTCCTCCTCGGAGTAGTCGTCCCTCCGCAGGCGCAGGTAGGCGAACGGCCCGGGCGCGATCTCGTCCACGGCTTTCTCGTCCGTCTCCGAGTCCACCCACGCCGCGCCCTGGGACGCCAGGAGCGGCTTGGCCTTCTCCCACGACGGGTGCCGGAACTCGAACGCAGTCCGCACGTCCGGCGGCAGGTAGCCGAGGAACGCCGCCAGCAGCGACTCGTCGTACGGGAGGTTCGGCGGGCACTGGAAGAGGATCGGCCCCAGCCGGTCCCCGAGCAGCCGGGCCAGCTCCAGGAACGACCGCACGTCCTCGTCCGTGTCTCGGAGCCTCCTCGTGTGGGTGATGCGCCCGTGCGCCTTCAGCACGAACCGGAACCCGTCCTCGCTCTGTCCCCGCCACCGCTCCAGCGTCTTCGGCGATGGGAATCTCCGGAACGTGTAGTTGATCTCCACGGCGGGGAACCGCGTCGCGTAGTGCTCGAGGTACGCGTCGCGCTTCAGGTCCTCCGGGTAGAAGGTCCCCCGCCACTCGTCGTAGGCGAACCCGGACGTCCCCACGTACAGCATGCCGGTATCCAATCACGGCTGGCCCGTGGAGCGAGGGCTGGGCTACAATCGCGCCAGCGTGGCCCCTGACAGATCGTTCCGAGAAGCTCAATTCGTGACCGTGCAAGAGGTCGCCCAGCTCATGCGGGTGTCCAAGATGACCGTGTACCGATTGATCAAGCAGGGGGACCTGCCGGCCGTACGCATCGGCCGGGGGTACCGATTGCGCGAGGAGGACGTGCACAGCTACCTGGATTCGAGGTACACGGAGGCGGGGTAGTTCGCACGGATCCGAGCTTCTCGAGCGGCGCGACCGTTCGAGGGCGGAGATGGATCCACACGAGGAGGCCATCCGGCGGGTCGTCGCCGGCCGCGGCGTGACGCTGCTGGTGGGAGGCCTGGATGCCGGAAAGACCACCCTCGCGCGACGGATCGCGCGCGCGGGCCTCTCGTCCGGGCTCACGGTGGGGTTCCTCGACGCCGACGTGGGGCAGTCGACCGTGGGCCCTCCCACTGCGGTGGGCCTGCGGATCTGCCGCCAGCTCTCCGATCTCGAGCACGACTCGCTGGCCCGGGCCGACGTCCTGGCGTTCGTCGGATCGACGTCTCCCCAGGGCCACCTCCTCCCGTTGGTCGTGGGCACGCGCATGCTGCTCGACCGCGCGCTCGCAGAGGGTTGCGACCTCGTGGTGATCGACACCACCGGGCTCGTCTCGGGCGTGTACGGCCAGCTCCTGAAGGGCTACAAGGTGCAGCTGCTCCAGCCGGACCACGTGATCGGGGTCGAGCGGGGGAGCGAGCTGGCCCCCGTGCTGGGCGTGGCGCGCCGCTTCAGCGCCGCCCAGGTCGAGTCCCTGAAGGTCCACCCCGATGTGGTCCCGACGTCGGTTGAGCAGCGAGCCCTCAATCGTCAGGAGTCGCTGAAGCGCGCCTTCGCCGGGCCGCTGCAGCGCTGGCGCGTGAAGCCGACCGTTTTCCTCCCCACCCTCCCCGACCTCTTCGATCTGGCTGGGCTCGACCGGATCGTCGTCGGGCTATCGGACGGGAAGGGAGGGACGATCGGGATCGGCTATCTGGAGCACGTGGCCGAGGACGGGGGCCTGCGGCTCGTCTCGCCCGCCACCGAGGGGCCGAAGGCGCTCGTGCTCGGCTCGGTCCGTCTCGAGGAGGACTTCCGCAGCCGGCGGGTGGAGCTGCGGAACCTCCTCGGCTCGGACTGACATGCGTCGGACGGCCCTGCTCCTGCTCATCCTCGTCGCCGCCTGCGGGCGCGGGGCGACGCCCGAGCCGGGCGAGGTGATCCGGTTCGAGACGTCGGACGGGGTCGAGCTCGTGGGCGAGCTGCGCGGGCGGGGCACGAATGGGGTCGTCCTCGGCCACATGTACGGCTCGAGCCGCGAGGCGTGGGCCGCCTTCGCCCAGCAGGCGGCCGAAGCCGGCTACCTGACCCTCGCCTTCGATCTCCGGGGCTTCGGCGAGTCCGGCGGGACCAGCAGCGCCCCCGACGCGCCGACCGATCTCCGCGCGGCGGTCGAGGCGATCCGCGAGCACGGAGCGCGAGAGGTGGTGGTGATAGGCGCCAGCTTCTCGGGGACCGGCGCGCTGGTGGCGGCGGGCGAGGAGGAGTGGGCCGGCGTGGTCACGCTGTCGGCGCCGGCCTCGTTCGAGGGGCTGCGGGCCGACGCCGCCGTGGTCGAGGCGGTGGACGAGCCGAAGCTCTTCATCGCGGCGCAGGGCGACGGCTCGGCCTCCGGCTCCGCCCAGGGCTTCTACCAGGCTGCCTCGGGGGCCAAGCGCGTTGAGATCGTGGTGGGGGACGAGCACGGCACCGACCTGCTGGAGAGCCCCCGGGCCCAGCTCGTGCGGGACCTGCTGATGGCCTTCCTCAGGGCTCAGCTCTCGTGATGGCCGCGCGGGTTGGGTGTCGAGCCGGCGGGGCGGAGGACGATCCGGTCGTGCGGCTCCTCGACGTCCACGAGCCCCTCGATCCCGGGGGCGACGAGGACGGTAACGCCGCCGGCGTCGACCTCGCGGTCCCCGGCCTCGGGCTCCTCGGTGAGCCTGGCCTCCATGGCCCCGTCCTCGAGGACGAGCCGGATGAGCGCTCGCGGATTGAAGCGACGCGCGGCCTCCTGGGACCTCCCCAGGATGTCCTTGGCCCAGTCGGTGAACTCGAGATTCTCGCTCGTTCCCATCCGGCGGTCCACGCTATCACCCCGGCTCTGGTACCTTCCGGTCGTTCATGACGAGACCGATCCTGTTCCTCTCGGACTACGGGCTGGCCGACGAGTTCGTCGGCGTCTGCCACGCGGTGATGGTCCGGATCGCGCCCGGCAGCCCGATCATCGACCTGGCACACGAGATCCCGCCTCAGGACGTGCCCCGGGGCGCCGCGGTGCTCAGGCAGGCCGCCCGTCACGGGCCGCGGAACGGCGTCTACGTGGCGATCGTGGACCCCGGCGTCGGCACCGAGCGGCGGCCGGTGGCGATCCAGGCGGGGGATGCGTTCCTCGTTGGACCCGACAACGGCGTCCTCTCGACCGCGTGGACCGAGCTCGGCGGCGCTCGTCGGGCGTTCAAGATCTCCTCGCGGGAGGTGATGCTCGACAAGGTTTCGCCCACGTTCCACGGGCGCGACGTGTTCTCGCCGTGCGCGGCGCACCTCTCGAACGGCATGTCGATCGAGGAGGTCGGAGACGAGGTCGACCCCGCGACGCTGGTCGAGGTGGCGCTCCCCGGAGCCCGGATCGAGCCGGGCTACGTCCACTGCAAGGTGATCGGCATCGACCGCTTCGGCAACGTCCAGCTCTCGGCGCGCCCCGACGACCTGTCGGAGGCCGGCATCCCCTCCGACGACCTGATCCACATACGGGCCGGCGGCCGAGGGTATGACGTGGCCGTGCGGGAGACGTTCGCCCACGTCGAGGAGGGCGAGGGGGTCGTGGTCGTGGACTCCGCGGGGTTCCTCACGCTGGCCAAGAACCGCCGCCACGCGGCGAAGGAGCTCGGCATCCGCGTGGGCGATCACGTCGTGCTGGCCCCGGTGACGCCGGGGGCCTGACGTGGGCCAGCGCATCCTGATCACGGGGATCGCCGGGCACCTGGCCGGGGAGCTGGCCCGGCGGCTCGAGGACGACACCGAGGTCGAGTACCTGGTCGGCGTGGACCTCGTCGAGCCTCGGGCCGACCTGACCCGGCTGGAGTACGTCCGGGCCGACATCCGGAACCCCCTCGTGGTGAAGGTGCTCCAGACCACCGAGGTCGACACCGTCGTGCATCTCAGCCTGCTCTCCACGCCCCACGGTGTGGGCGGCCGCAGCAACATGAAGGAGATCAACGTCATCGGGGCGATGCAGCTCTTCGCGGCCTCCCAGCGCGCGGAGGCCGTGCGGAAGATCGTGATGAAGTCGACCACGGCGGTCTACGGCTCCGGACCGAAGGACCCGGCGGTGTTCACCGAGGACATGAGCGCGCGCTCCGAGGCCCCGCACGGCTACGCGAAGGACGCGATCGAGGTCGAGGCCTACGCGCGGAGCTTCGCTCGTCGCCGGGACGACGTGGACCTCACCGTCCTTCGCTTCGCCAACTTCATCGGGCCCGGGGTGGCCTCGACCCTCACGCGCTACTTCTCCCTCCCGTTGATCCCC
>DASUTZ010000120.1:0-2375 GCA_036374295.1 Actinomycetota bacterium | reverse complement strand
CTCGAGGCCCCGGTCCTGCGGGTCACGGGGTGGGACACGCCGTACCCGCCGGCCACCCTCGAGGAGCACTACCTGCCGAACGTCGACCGGATCCTGGGCGCGCTGGAGCGCGTCCTGACGTACTGAGGCCATGGCCGAGCGAGTCTTCAACCTCCCGGACCTCGGCGAAGGGCTGGAGGACGCCGAGGTCGTCACCTGGAAGGTGGCCGAGGGCGACGCGGTCGAGCTCAACCAGCCGCTGGTGGACGTGAACACGGCCAAGGCGCTCGTCGAGATCCCCTCCCCGTTCGAGGGAACGGTCGTCACGCTGCACGGGGGCGAGGGCGACGTGATCGCGGTCGGGGCGCCGCTCGTGACGTTCGACGTGGCCGAGGACGCGCCGGTGGACGAGTCGATCCTCGAGGGGGCCGCGGCGCAGGAGGAGGAGCCCGAGGCGGAGAAGCCGAAGCGCGAGGCGGTCCTCGTGGGCTACGGCGTGGACCAGGAGCGCCGGGGGCGGCGGCGGCGGCTGCGCCCTCCGGGCCAGCCGACGCCGCCCCAGGCCCCCGCTCCGACCGCTCCGGCCCCGACGCCGGCGCCCGCGCAGGAGCCCGCCGCGACCGGCAAGGTCAGGGCCTCGCCCGTCGTCCGCCGCCTGGCCCGCGACCACGGCATCGACCTCTCGACCGTCCCGGGCTCCGGGCCCGGCGGTCGGATCCGACGCGAAGACCTCCAGCGCACGATCGAGGGCGACGGGGGCATCGCGCCAGCCCCGGCGGTCGCCCCCGGCGACGAGGAGCGCGTCCCCGTCCGCGGGATCCGGCGCCTCATCTTCCAGAAGATGGCCAAGGCCTGGGCCGAGGTGCCCCACGTCACCACCTACCGCTCGATCGACGCCACCTGGGTGGACGCCCTCCGCCGCGAGCTCACCGACGACGCCGTGAAGGTCTCCCCCCTCCCGGTCGTCGTCAGGGCCCTGGTCGAGGTGTGCAGGCAGCATCCCAAGCTCAACTCCTCGTACGATCCGGAGACCGAGGAGATCGTCCTCAAGGGCTCCTATCACGTGGGCATCGCCACCGACACCGAGCAGGGGCTGATCGTCCCCGTCGTGCGCGACGCCGACCGCAAGGGCATCCGTCAGATCGCCCGTGAGACCGCGGAGATCGTCCAGGCCGTCCGGGCGGGCGCCGCCTCGCCCGACCAGCTCACCGGCAGCACGATCACGATCACGAACGTCGGGACCTTCGGCTCCGAGTACGGGACGCCGATCATCAATATCCCCGAGGTGGCGATCCTCGCCCTGGGCGCGATCCGAGAGCGGCCCTGGGTCGTGGACGGCGGGCTCGAGCCGCGACCCGTGTGCACGCTCTCGCTCTCGTTCGATCACCGCATCATCGACGGGGCCGAGGCCGGGCGGGCGATGACCGACCTGGCCGCCCTCCTGGAGAGTCCCTTCCGCCTCGGCGCTCTCCCGCGGTGAAGATCGTCTCGCTGCTCCCGTCGGCGACCGAGATCGTCTACGCGCTCGGGCTGGGCGACGACCTGGCCGCCGTCACCTACGAGTGCGACTATCCGCCCGAGGCCCAGGAGAAGCCGGTCGTGATCGAGACCGCCCTCCCCACCGACCGCCCCCTCTCGGCCGGCGAGATCGACGCCGAGGTCCGGGCCCACATGGAGCAGCAGGCGCCGATCTACAAGCTCGACACCGACCTGATCCGCCAGATCGACCCCGACCTGATCCTGGCCCAGGACATCTGTCGCGTCTGCGCGGTGCCCTCGGGACACGTCCAGGAGGCACTGGCCTCGCTCGGCAGCACGGCGCAGGTGATCTCGCTCGACCCCCCCGACCTCGAGGGGATCATGGAGGGCATCCTCGAGGTGGGGAAGGCCACCGGGACCGAGGAGCGGGGCGCCGAGCTCGTGGCCGGGATGCGAGAGAGGATCGAGCGGGTGAAGGCGGCGGGCGCTCGCCTCCCTCGTATCCGCACCCTGGCCCTGGAGTGGATGGACCCGCCCTTCGTGGGCGGCCACTGGATCCCCCAGATGGTCGAGCTGGCCTCGGGCATCACCCTGCTGGGCGAGCAGGGCCAACCCTCGAGGCAGGTCACCTGGCGCGCGATCGCCGACGCCCAGCCCGAGGTCCTGGTCCACATGCCCTGCGGGTACTACCTGGAGGAGGCCGAGGCCGAGGCCCAGCGCCTCTACGAGGTTCCCGAGCTGCGAGAGACCACGGCCGTCCAGGCCGAGGCCGTCGTGGCCGTCGACGCCACCGCCTACTTCTCACGTCCCGGCCCCCGGATCGTGGACGGCCTGGAGATCCTGGCCTGGTGCATCCACCCCGAGGACTATCCGCAGCCCCCGCCCGACCGCGCCGTCCGCGTCCCGGCCCCCTGAGG
>DASUTZ010000119.1:0-5909 GCA_036374295.1 Actinomycetota bacterium | reverse complement strand
GGGCTCGCGTCTCCCCCGGAAGAAGAGCCAGGCCACGATGGCCCCGAAGGCGAACCCCCCGATGTGCGCCCACCAGGCCACCCCGCCCACGTCCACGCCCAGGCTCCCTACGCCCTGGAAGGCCTGCAGGAGGAACCAGAGGCCGAGGACCACCACCGCCGGCAGCTCGATCACCGTGATGAAGAAGAAGATCACCAGCGTGGTCACGCGGGCGTGCGGCCAGATCACGAGGTAGGCCCCGAGCACCGCGGCGATCGCGCCGGAGGCGCCGACCAGCGGGATGGCGGAGGAGGGCGCCGTGGCCACGTGAGCGTAGGTGGCCACCACCCCCCCCGCCAGGTAGAAGAGCGGGAACACGAGATGGCCCATGCGGTCCTCGACGTTGTTCCCGAAGATCCAGAGGTAGAGCATGTTCCCGCCCAGATGGAGCAGCCCTCCGTGAAGGAACATCGAGCTGAACAGCGACCCCAGCACCCCCTTCTCCGGGCAGCGCAGCTCCTGGAGCTGGGAGGCGAACCGCGCATCCTGCGTGGTCGCCGGGAGCTCGGTCATCGGGCGGAACGAGGTCAGCTCCTCGGGGATCGCGCCGTGGCAGAAGGTGAAGGCGAGCTCGAGGGCGCAGGCCTCCTCCTCGGCCTGGGTCGTGAACCGGAGGTCGCCGGGGCAGGAGCCCCGTGGCTGCCACAGCAGGAACAGCGCCACGTTCAGGGCAAGGAACGCCCACGTGACGTAGGGGCGGCGGGTGGCCGGATTCGCGTCGCGGATCGGGATCACGCCGTGTCCGCCTCGGGCCGGCTGAGCCGGCGGGCGAAGGCCAGCACCGCGTCGTTGAACGTCTCGGGGGCTTCCAGGAAGGGGGCGTGGCCCACGCCCTCGAGGCCGAGCACCTCGGCCCCGGGCAGGGAGGTCGCGAGCGTCCGCGACTCCTCGGGATCCACCAGGCGGTCCTCCTCGCCGATCACGACGAGGATCGGGTGCTCCACCCGGCCCAGGTGGGCCCGCACGTCGTAGGCGGTCATGGCCCGGTAGGCGTCGGCCCGGACCTGGGGCGGGACGGAGGCGATCACGTCACGGACGTAGCGCACCTGTGTGGGCGAGGCGTGCTTCCCGAAGCCCACGCGCACGACTCGGTAGGAGAGGGTGTCGAGGTCGGTCCCCACGTCCGTGGCCAGCCTCCGGTCCACGAGGTCGCTCTCGATCAGGTAGCGCACCGCCTTCCCCAAGACTCTGGCCTCGAGCCCCGCCCCCGGCCACCGGCCGGCCACCGAGTGAGCGAACTGCACCAGCGGGGTGGAGACGATCACCGCGCCGAGGACGCGCTCCCGGGCCGCCTCCGCGTGCCGCGCCAGGTACCCGAGGGTGAGGGTCCCGCCCAGGCTGTGGCCGACGAGGACGACCCCGTTCGGCTCCGCGTACGCCTCCACCACCCGGGCCAGCGTGTCGATCCCCATCTCTTGGGTCAGCTCCCCGGGGGCGATCCTGTCGGAGTGCCCGTGGCCGGGGAGGTCCCACGTGACCGCGCCGTACGCCCCGCCGCACAGGTCCCGCTTCTGGTAGTGCCACACGGCCTCGGTCAGGCAGAGGCCGTGGGTGAAGATGATCGTGGGGCCTCCCTCCTCCGCGGGAGGGAACCACTCGGTGTAGAGCGAGGAGGCCCGAGGGCCCCGGACCGTCCGGACCTCCCCCCGGATCGCCCCGAGGTGGTCACCCTCGGCGGGGTCGGGCCCGTTGTCGTCGAGGCGGGTGGCCAGCCGGCCCAGGGCCAGCATCCCTCCGAGCGAGCGGAGCGATCTGCCGATGAAGCGGCGTCCGGGCATCAGAGCAGCCTGCGGAGCTGCAGCATCTCGAGGGCGCCGCCCTCGATCCGGACCCGTCCCGAGAGGTAGGCGGGGAAGAACGCGAGCTCGCCGTCCGCGAGGGCCACGATGTCGTCGGAGCCGGCTCGGATCCGGATGTGCGCCTCGTCAGGATGGCCGGAGCGAAGCTCGCCCACGCGTCCGTCGCCCAGCTCGGTCCAGAAGCTCGCCTCCTGGTCGCTCACCTCGAGGACGAGCACGCGCGGCTCCGGGAGGGACGCGCCGACGTGCGCCCCGTTCGTCTCTCGGAGCCGCCCCAGCAGCTCCTCCAGCCTGCGCTCCACCTCGCCTAGGCTCGCCAACGACGCTCCTGTTTCTGGGACGGAAAGGGAGAACGGCCCGAGTATACCGGCACCACGCTCGCTGCTCTGTCTTATGCTTCCCTCATGCGAGACGTCGTGCGTAGGTACGTGGAGGCGGGGCTGGGCACGCTGAAGCCCGAGCGGGCCGAGGAGCTGGCGCGGGAGCTCGTGGACTGGTCGAAGAGGAACACCGAGCGCGTGGTCGCGATCGTGCAGCGCGAGGTGAAGCGACAGCTGCGGATCGCGGGGGCCGCCACGCAGGACGAGCTGCGGGAGCTGCGGAAGCGGGTCCGCACGCTGGAGCGCCGGCTGGACAAGGCTGAGAAGCCGTCGAGGTCGAAGTCCTCCTCGAAGTCGTCGGCCTCGAAGTCGTCGACGCGGAAGCAGGCCTCGACGAGGAAGACCTCCTCGGCGAGACGCTCCCGTCCGAAGGCTTGAGGCGGCGGCTCGACGTGGAGCTGGTCCGGCGGGGCCTCGCTTCCTCGCGCGCCGAGGCCCGGGAGGCGATCGAGGCGGGACGGGTCCTGGTCGGCGGCGCCCCGGCCGTCAAGGTTTCGTCGCTCGTGGCCCCGGAAGACCCCCTGGCCGTGGAGGGCGAGGGCCGAGCGTACGTCTCGCGGGGCGGAGGGAAGCTCGCCGCGGCGCTCGACTCGTTCGGGATCGACCCACGCGGCCGACCCGTGCTCGACGCCGGGGCGAGCACCGGCGGCTTCACCGACGTCCTCCTGCAGCGAGGAGCAGCGCACGTGACCGCGGTCGATGTGGGCTACGGCCAGCTCGCCTGGACGATCCGGAACGATCCCCGGGTGAGGGTCCTCGAGCG
This sequence comes from Actinomycetota bacterium, assembly GCA_036374295.1. Classification (GTDB taxonomy): domain Bacteria; phylum Actinomycetota; class UBA4738; order UBA4738; family CALAEC01; genus DASUTW01. The sequence goes on along the minus strand of DASUTZ010000119.1, from coordinate 2,928 downwards.
CTTCAACGTTCGGGACCTGCGGCCGGAGCATCTGGAGGGGCCGCCCCAGCTCTTGGTCGCGGACCTCTCCTTCATCTCGTTGACGAAGGCGCTGCCCGCGCTGGTGGGCGTGGCCGCGGAAGGTGCCGACCTGGTGCTGCTGGTGAAGCCGCAGTTCGAGGCGGGCCGGGCCGACGTGGGGAGCGGCGGCGTCGTGCGCGATCCGGCCGTGTGGGCCCGGGTGATCCGGGAGGTGGCCGCGGCCGCGAGCGAGGCGGGGGCCGGGCCGCTGGGGGTCGTGGCTTCGCCGCTGCGGGGGCCCGCCGGGAACGTCGAGTTCCTGCTCCACGCCAGGGTGGGCGGCGAGGGTGCCGAGCTCGACGTGGAGCGGGCGGTCGCCGAGGTGCCGTCGTGAGAGCGGGGCTGGTGGTCCATCCGGCCCGCCCCAGGGCGCTCGAGGTGGGGGCCGAGATCGTGACGGCGTGCCGGGAGCGAGGGATCGCGACCAGGTCCCTGGACGAGGTGGACGTCGGTGCGAACGAGCGGGCTGCCGGCTCCCTCGCGGACGGCGCGGACCTCGTCGTCTCGGTGGGCGGAGATGGCACGCTGCTGCGGGCGGCGCTGCTGGCCTCTGAGGCGGGGGCGCCCGTGCTCGGGGTGAACGTGGGGAGGCTGGGGTTCCTCAGCGACATCGAGCCCCCGGAGGTCCCCGCCATGCTCGACGCGTTCGTGGCCGGGGATCTCGTCGTCGAGGAGCGGCTCACGGTGGAGGCCGAGGCCGAGGGGGCGCCGTGGAGCGATCGTCCCTGGGCGCTCAACGAGATCATGGTGGAGAAACGGGCCCGCCAGCGGGTGATCTCCCTCGCCGTGCACGTCGGGGGCGAGTACGTTACGACGATCTCGGGCGACGGGGTGATCGTGGCCACGCCCACGGGCTCGACGGCCTACTCGTTCGCGGCGCGGGGCCCGATCGTCCATCCGAGGGTCGAGTGCCTGATCCTCACCCCGGTCTCGCCCCACATGGTGTTCGACCGGCCGCTCGTCCTCGCTCCCGACGAGGAGGTTCAGATCGAGGTGAAGGGAGACGAGCCGGGGCTCCTCGCTCCCGACGGGAGGGAGGCGCTGGAGCTGCCGCTGGGAGCCCGTGTCAGGATCCGGCGCTCGGACCGGCCGGCCCGCCTCCTGCGCCACGCGGGGGCGGAATCCTTCTTCGCCCGGCTGGCCAGGAAGTTCTCGCTGCCGTCGTGAGGCCGGGCCCGTCCCCCATGGGGGGACGGGCCCGGCCTCGACGGTCAGGCTCGGGCGGGCTCCCTCTTGTCCGCCCACAGCGCGATCGCGAGGGCGATCACCGCCGTGGCGAAGTGAAGGACGTTGTCGGCCTGGTTCAGCGCGAGGAAGTCCCAGTCCTCGTTCACCATGAAGATCCCGAGGATCCCCACCAGCAGGTACGCCGCGCCCACTGAGCCGTTGGTCATGCGCGAGGCTCTGAGGCCCCCGGCGGCCCCGGCGATCAGCAGGGCGCCGATCGCGATGTGCACGATGTTGTGGAGCGGGTTGAGCTCGAAGCCGATCAGCTGCTCGCCCTGGTTGCCGGCGAACTCGACCCCGCCGGTGACGGTGAAGCCGAGCAGGCCCACGAGGGCGTAGATGGCTCCGAACACGTAGCCGAAGCCCTGGTTGAGGGTCATGTCCCCGTTCCCTCCTTCCGGTCTCCGGAGCTCGGATGACGGACCCGGCCCGGATAGCCGCTCTGCGGCCCGTCGGCGTCATCGTATGCCGGGGAGGGGGGCGGAGCCACCATCCGGACCGACCTCCCCGATCGCGTCGGTGGGTGGATGTACGATCGCCGCTGACATGCTCCTGGAGCTCCACATCGCCGGGCTGGGGGTGATCGACGACGCCACCCTCGACCTCGCCCCGGGGCTCAACGTCCTCACGGGGGAGACGGGCGCGGGCAAGACGATGGTCACGGTAGGGCTCTCGCTCGCCCTCGGCGTGCGGGCCCGGACCGGGATGGTCCGGGAGGGCGCCGAGCGGGCCGGGGTGGAGGCGCGGTTCGAGGCTTCGGGCCTTGCTCCGGCCTCCGAGTGGTCGGACGACGGCGAGCTCGTGCTGGCCCGCTCGCTCTCGGCCGACGGCCGGTCCTCGGCGAGGGCCGGGGGCCAGCTGGCGCAGCTCTCCACGCTGGCCGAGTTGGGGGCCGACCTCGTCGAGGTCCACGGTCAGCACCAGACCCAGCGCCTCCTCTCGCCTGCCGCTCAGCTCGCGTTCCTGGACCGGTTCTGCGGGCCGGAACACCTGGAGAGGCTGAGGGGCTATCGGGCCGCCTTCCGGCGTCTCCGGAAGGTCCGCGAGCGGCTGGCCCATCTCGACGAGGCGGCCCGGGAGCGGGAGCGGGAGAAGGACTTGCTCGAGTACCAGGTGCGCGAGATCGAGTCCGCGGGCGTCCGGCTGGGTGAGCGCTCCGAGCTCGAGCTGGAGGAGCGACGCCTGGGGCACGCCGAGCGCATCCTCGAGCTCATGGGAGCGGCTCGGGCCGCGCTGGCGGACGAGGAAGGGGGCGCCGACGAGCTGGACGCCGCGGCGGCCTCGATCGGGGAGGCCGCGGCGCTGGACCCGACCGCGGGCGACCTCTCGCAGCGCGCGGCGGCGCTGGCGGTGGAGGCGCGTGACCTCGGCGGCGCGCTGAGGGCCTACGCGGAGGGCCTCGAGCTCGACCCGGCTCGGCTCCAGGAGGTCCGGGAGCGCCTGGCCGCGCTGCGGGAACTGGAGCGGAAGTATGGCGACGGCGAGGAGGCGGTCCTGGCCTATCTCGAAGAGGCCCGGGCCAAGCTGGCCGCAGCGGTGGGGACCGACGAGGAGCGAGCCGAGCTGTCGGCGGAGGGGGAGAGGCTGGAGGCCGAGGTGACGGGGGCGGCCGCGGTCCTCCGCTCGCGGAGGACCGCGGCC
>DASUTZ010000118.1:0-2100 GCA_036374295.1 Actinomycetota bacterium | reverse complement strand
CCCCCCCCCCCCCCCCCCCCCGCCCCTCAGCTCGCTCTGGGTCCTGCCTGACGGACCAGCCTGGCGAACCCCACGGTCTGGAGGAGAGCCCGCTCCGACTCGCTCGCCTCCCTCGACTCGGCCTGCACGAATCCCAGGGAGTCGTAGAGCTCCCAGGCGGCGTCTGCATCGAGGTCGAGGTCCACCGCCACGGCCAGATCCAGATTGTCGGCCCCCGCGATCACGCGATCCATCAGCGTCGTGGCGATGCCCTTCCTGCGGTGGCCGGGGTGGATGGCGAGCGCGCTGACGTACAGCGTCCATTCGGGCACGGGCGGGTGCAGCCGGTCGAGCACCCGTCTCCTCCTGACGAGCTCGGCGGCGTGCTTCACCCCTGCCTCCCGCGTGAGCACCACGTTCGTCCCCAGCTTCAGCGAGGCCCATCGCCTGCCCGGGAAGGCGATCACGAAGCCCGCCGCCTCGCCGTCCTCCTCGGCGACCATCCCCCACTTCCACCCGTACATCGTCCGCTCGCTGTGGAAGGCGTGCTCGGCGGCGTGCCAGGCCTCGTGGTCGCCGCCCAGCAGGACGCGCAGGTGGGGCGCCGCCTCGAGGATCAGGGGTGCGACGGCGTGGGCGTCCTCAGAGACGGCACGCCGGAGGGTGGCCATCGTCCGCTCAGTGCGCGGCGGCCCCGTGCGCCTCGCCGCCCTCCAACGCCTGCTCGAGGGTGTCCCAGGCCAGGACGGCGCACTTGATGCGGGCGGGGTAGCGGACGACCCCGGTCAGCGCGGCCAGGTCACCCAGCGTCTCCTCGGACGGCTCGGCCTCCCCCGCCATCATCGACCGGAACTCCTTCGTCAGGGAGTGGACCTCGTCCAGGGATCGCCCGGTGACCGCCTCCGTCATCATCGAGGCCGAGGCCTGCGAGATCGAGCAGCCCTGCCCCTCGAACGCGGCCTCGGTCACCTGGCCGTCCTCGACGTTGACGTACACGGTGACCTCGTCGCCGCAGAGCGGGTTGTTGCCGTGCGACGAGCACGTCGCCGCCTCGATCCCCCGCTTGTTCCGCGGCGACTTGTAGTGGTCGAGGATGACCTCCTTGTAGAGCTCGTCGATCATCCGAACACCGCCCTGACCTTCTCCAGGCCCTCCACGAGCCGATCCACGTCGTCCCGGGTCGTGTAGACGTTGAAGCTCGCGCGCGCGGTGGCCGGGACGCCGAGGCGGCGCATCAGGACCTGCGCGCAGTGATGGCCGGCCCGGACGCAGACCCCCTCTTCGTCGAGGATCGTGGCCACGTCGTGCGGGTGCGAGCCCTCCACCCAGAACGAGATCGCCCCGCCCCGCTCGGTGGCGTCGGTCGGTCCGAAGACCCGGACGCCCCCGAGCTCCCCGAGCCGCTCCAGCGCGTAGGCCGTGAGCTCGATCTCGTGCTCGTGGACAGCCTCCATCCCGATGCCCTGGAGGTAGTCCACGGCTGCGCCCAGCCCGACCTCCTGGGCGATGTTGGGCGTGCCGGCCTCGAACTTGTAGGGCGGCGGCTTGTAGGTGGCCTCCTCCTTCAGGACCTCCTCGATCATCTCCCCCCCGCCGAGGAAGACGTCCATCTCCTCCATGACCTCGGTCGTGGCGTAGAGCCCGCCGCTGGCGGTGGGGCCGAGCATCTTGTGGCCCGAGATCGTGAGGAAGTCGCAGCCGATCGCCTGCACGTCCACCGGGGCGTGCGGCACGAGCTGCGCTCCGTCCACGAGGAACCGCGCCCCCGCGTCGTGGGCGAGCCGGGCGATGTCCGCGATCGCGGGCATCACCCCCAGCACGTTCGACTGCCCCGTGATCGCCACGAGCTTCGTCCGGTCGGTGATCGCGCCCTCCACGGCCTCGAGCTCCACCCGCCCCTCGTCCGTGACGGGGATGTACTTCAGGAGGGCGCCCGTGTCCCGGGCGGCGAGCTGCCACGGCACGATGTTCGAGTGGTGCTCGAGCTCGGAGATCAGGATCTCGTCGCCCTCCTTCAGGAACCGGCGGCCCCAGGCGTGGGCCACGAGGTTCACCGACTCGGTCGTGCCGCGGTTGAAGACGATCGTCTCGGGGCCGGGCGCCCCGATGAACGAAGCGATC
>DASUTZ010000117.1:0-4528 GCA_036374295.1 Actinomycetota bacterium | reverse complement strand
CCGAGCCCGCTCCCCGATCGCTCGGCGGCGCGCGGGGTCGGCGAGGAGCACGCCGAGCGCCTCGACCAGGGCCTGGGGATCGGGCGGGCCGGCCGGCACCCGCACCACGGCATCATCCGGCAGGTCGAGGTACGTGCCGGTGGCGCTGACGACCGTCGGGACGCCCGCCTGCATCGCGCGCACGAGGGTCCCACTCACCTCCCCGCGGTGCGGATGGCGGAGGTTCACGACGACGTCGCAGGCTCGGAGCCACGCGCCGAACACGACATCCGAGACGTCCTGCTCGACGACGACGCGGTCCCCGAGCCCGCTGCGGCCCACGGCCTCCGCGGCATCGAAGCCGGGGATCCGGCGCCCCACGATCGCCAGGAGGGCCGGCTGCTCGAGCCGGGCCACGGCGTCGAGCACGGCCTCGATCCCCTTGGCACCCCCGATGTCCCCGAGAACGCCCACCACGGGGCTCCGGCCGGCGAGACGGCGGCGCACGCGGCGCTCTGCCCGCGCGGCGCGAGAGCCCGACGGCTCGGGGACCGGAGGATGCGGGACGACGAAGACGGGCGTGCGGCAGCCGAAGGCCTCGAGGTACCGCGCGCCGAAGGGCGCGTGGACGATCACCCCGCGGGCCCTGCGGACGAGGTGGGCGGACCAGGGCGTGGCGAGCGGCGGGTCCACGTCGAGACCGCTCGTCCGCAGGGCCCGCGCCGCCGCGCGGGCTTCGGTCCGGGCCGGCCCCGCCGCGGGGTCCGACGCGGCGTCGAGCCCCCGGATGAGGTCGTCGAGGGCGAGATCGTGGAGCACCACGAGCCCCGGACGACGGATCGCCGCCCCGTAGATGTGCCGGTGGAACAGAGGGTTGTTCCCCACGTGGTAGACGGCGAGATCGCTCGTCTCAGCCAGCCGCTCGGCCTCCTCGAGGGAGCGCGGCGCGCGCGGCACCAGCTCGTGGCCGACCCCGCGGCGCTCGAGCCGATCCAGCACGGCCCGCGAGTACGCGGCGATCCCGGTCGGCGCGGGCGGCAGCGGCGTCAGGAACGCGACCCTCACGACAGGAGCCGGCGGGCCACCTCGGGCCACGGGGGGACCCGGGCCTCGACCAGGGAGCGGCCGGCCGCCCCCATGCGAGCGGCCTCGTCGCGGCCCTCGTGCAGGGCGTCGATCGCCCTCGCGATCGCCCTGGGCTCGGACGCCACGACGCGGCCGCTCTCTCCGTCGCGGACGAGCTCCAGCGGACCGCCGCTGTCCGTGCAGGTCACCAGGGGGCGGCCGGCCGCCATCGCCTCGATCGTCACGTAGCCGTAGTCCTCGTCGTACGGGCCGTAGAAGACGGCCAGCGCCGTGCGGTAGAGCTCGATCAGGTCCTCGTCCGGGACGGGCCCGGCGAGCTCAACCCGATCCTCGAGCCCCGCCTCCGCGATCCGCCGGCGTAGCGCGTCCTCGCCGGGACCCTTCCCCACGAGGACGAGCCGCGCCCCCGACCGCACGTGCCGCATGGCGTCGATCGCCAGCGACTGACGCTTCAGAGGCTCGAGCCGGCTGGGGAACAGCACGTGGTCGCCGTGCGGGCCCGGCTCGATCTCGAGCAGCGCCTCGCACAGCGGCGACCGGTGGTAGAGGACGTCGGCCGACAGGCCCACCGACCGCCGCAGCCGGTCCCGGACGTTCGCCGAGTTCGTGAAGATCCGCTTCGCCTCCGACAAGCCCACGCGGTCGGCGCGGTGGATCATGTCCCGAACGGCCTCGCCGTCCTCGTGGAGGCGGAGGTCCCCGTACTCGGGGTGGTCCCACAGCTCGTAGGCCGTCCGGTGCTGGTGGATCAGCCAGACCACCTTCCGCTCGTGGGCCACGAGGTAGGCCGGGAACTTCAGGGCGATCACCATGTCGATCCGCTGGCCGTTCGCCTCGGAGAGGTCCACGCTCCGCCACGACGCCATCTGGTGGACGATCTCGGACGGCGGGTACCACTTGAAGGGCATCGTCACGACGTCGACGTCGTGACCGTCGGCCCGCAGCGCTCGGACCATCCCCTCCATGTGCATCTCGGCGCCCCCGCGGGTGAACGGGGTCTGCGGGTGGCAGACCGCGATCCTCACGACGCGTCTCCGGGCGGCGATCGCTCCTCGACCCGGCGGAGCTCGTCTTCAAGGCGCCCCAGGTGGTCGAGGAGCTCGAGGGAGATCGCGGCGAGCTCGGCCGCGATCCGATCCTGGCGACGCGTGAGGGGACGGTTGAGCCTGTAGAGGAACCGCTTCACCCCCAGCCGCCACCGGGAGCCGCCGGAGAAGGACGGGTCCGCCGGGAACGGCCGGGCCAGGTCCGCCTGGAGCGAGTCGGCGAGCCTCTCGATCCGGGCGCGGAGCTCCCGCGTGGGGCCGGCGGCCCGCGGCTCGTCCCCCCAGTAGAGCTCTCGACGCAGGGCGTCCCTGGCTCGCTCGGTCATCGGAGGCACCTTACCAGTAGCATCATTGCCGTTCTGCCCAAGATGGTGTTCCCTGTCGTCCGTATGTCTCCGGCACGAGCGCTCCTCGTCGCGCTGTCGCTGGTCGCCGCCGCGTGCTCCGCGGGCGCGCCGGCGGCGAGGCGCAGCCCCGAGCCGGGCGGCGGGTCGCCTTCCGTCGCTCCCACCGCCTCCACGCGGATGGAGGAGGTGGCGTGCGGCCTCCCGGCGCCGTGGATCCTGCGGATCGCCCGCGGCTACCACCCCGAGCGGAGCGCGGAGCTGCAGATCCTCCCCCGGGAACCGAACTTCGTGGGCGCGGGCCTCCCCCACGTCGGGCCGTGGACGTACACCTCGCACGTGCCGATGTTCTGGTACGGCCCCGGCCACATCGAGCCGTCGGGCCGCGTCCGGCGTGCGGCCACCCTCGCCGACATCGCGCCCACGCAGGCCCGCATGCTGGGTCTCGACTTCCCCACGCCGGACGGCAAGCCCCTCACCGAGGCCCTGGTCCAAGACCCGAGCGGGCCTCCCAAGCTGATCGTCACCGTGATCTGGGACGGCGCGGGGCGTCACGTCCTGGACGAGTGGCGGGGTCGCTGGCCGAACCTCCGGCGCCTGCTCCCCGAGGGCGCCTGGTACGAGGAGGCGTTCGCGGGCTCGTCCCCCACCAGCTCGGCCCAGGGCCACGGCATCATCGGGACCGGGACGTTCCCCCGGACCCACGGCCTCGTCGGCCACAGCATCCGGATCGGGGACCGCATCGTCCCGCCGTGGCGCACCGGCCCCGACCTCCTGCTCCGACCCACGCTCGCCGACCTCTGGATGCAGGAGACGGGGGGGCGGGCCAAGGCCGGCCTGCTGGGCACGGTCGGCATCCAGCTCGGGATGCTCGGGCACGGCTCGGCCTGGGAGGGCAACCCGAAGCCGCTCGTGGTCCTCCGCGAGGCGCCGGACGCGGAGACGCTGGGGGCGGAGGGCACGCGTTGGAACCTGCCGGAGCACCTCCTCGAGTTCTATCGCTTCCCCGGGTACGCGAACGACCTCCCGGAGCTGGCCGGCTACTTCCCCGACATGGACCGGCGCGACGGGCAGGCCGACGGCACCTGGCGGGGCCACGCCCTGGACGACGAGGTGATCCAGGGCGGCTTCCAGACGCCCGCGAGGATCCCCTACCAGACCCGCCTGCTCGAGGAGGTCATCGAGCGCGAACGGTTCGGGGAGGACGACGTCACCGACCTGCTCTTCGTGAACTACAAGCTGATCGACCAGCTGGGCCACATCTTTTCGATGAACAGCGAGGAGATGGGGGACGCGGTCGAGGTCCAGGACGAGCACCTGCCCACACTGATCGACCTCCTGGACCGCCTGGTGGGCCGGGGCGAGTGGGCCATGGTGATCACCGCGGACCACGGCTCGACCCCGAGCCCGGAGGTGAGCGGGGCGTTCCAGATCTCTTCCACCGAGCTCCACCAGCGCCTCAACGGGGCCTTCGACCGGGACGACGACGACCGCCCCGTGGTCCAGCAGGTGAAGCAGACCGAGATCTTCGTGGACACCGAGGAGCTGGCGGAGCACGGGGGGACGCTCGAGGAGATGGCTGAGTACGTGATGGACCTGCGGCAGGAGGACACGGCGATCCCCGACGTCTCGAACGTCACCGACCCCTCGGCGCGCGTGTTCCAGGCGGCCTTCCCCGCGGAGATCATCCCGGGGCTGCCCTGCCTCCCCGAGGACATCGGGGCCAGCGGGTAGTCAGTCCCAGAGGCGCTCCAGGCGCCAGGAGCCCTCGCGGCGATCGAGGAAGAGGTCGAAGACCGCCCCGCCCCGGGCCTCCACGCGCCAGTACTCCCGGTCGCGGCCGTCCTCCCACCAGCCCCCCTCGATCCGCCACCGGCCGATCACGTCGGAGACCTCGTGACGCCGCCCGCGCCAGAGGAAGGCCGCCGGGAGGCCGCCGTCCTGCTCCACGCTGACCTGCTCGTCGTACCGCTTGGACACGGCCTCCTCCCGTTCGAACGTATGTTCGAGAGAGGGAAACCGTACCGCCGGTCGCGGCGAGCTGTCAAGCGGGGTCGGGGGGGGGGGGGGGGG
>DASUTZ010000116.1:0-21550 GCA_036374295.1 Actinomycetota bacterium | reverse complement strand
CTGGCGCCGGCTCACGTCCATCTGGAACAGCCGATCCCCCGCGTGGACCCAGCCCTGGAGGAAGAAGAGATCGTGGTCGTTCCGGGCGGTGATGTGAGCGATCCCGCGCTCGTCGCGGGCGATCTCGGCCGCGTCGATCAGACCGGGCATGGGCTCGGGCGGTCCCTGCGTGGCGCTCCCGGGCGCCGGCAGCCCTATCGCGATGGCCGCGAGCGTCGCGATCGTCACCGTGGTCCTGAGGATGAGCGCCTCCTCGACCGGGGTGTGGGTCGAGTCTAACCAGGCTCTCCGAAGAAAGGCAATCGAGACCGGAAGAGCCGGAGATGGGATTCGAACCCATGACCCCACGATTACGAATCGTGTGCTCTGACCGAACTGAGCTACTCCGGCGGAGGCGGTCACCGAGATTGTAGCAACCGGCTCAGGCCTCTCGGTCGGCCTCGATCACCGCGGCCGCGAACCGCCGGACGGCGCCCGCCCGCTGCCCCGAGACGGTGACGATGACGTCCCCTCTGAGCCACGTCATCACGTACACGGAGCCCCGAGCGCCCCGGAACCGGGGCGAGACCCGGATCGACACCCCGCGCATCCGACGCTCCACGAGCTCCTCACCGCCGACCTGCGACAGGCCCCCTCGCCACGTCGTCGAGGAGCCCCTCCGTGTCGCCGAGGCCCGGCCGCAGCTCGATCGCCATCGCCTGGGCCACGAGCCCGTTCCCTCGGTAGGCCTTCCGGATCGACACGTCGGCCCACTTGTCGTGCAGCGCCGGATCATCCTGCAGCTGGCTCTCCGCGGCCCTCTCGAGCTCGAGGTCCGGCCAGAGCTCGTAGCCGGGAACCCCGAGGAAGACGACCTCGGCCTGCCCGGTGGGCTCGCGGCTCTCGTCGCCGCTCCCCAGAGCAGCCTGGACCGCGGCGACGAGCATGATCCCGCCCGCCACGATCGACAGGGCCAAGGAGATCCTCCGAGCCCACGGCGACCCGCTCCTGAGCCAGCGCCACACGACCAGCCCACCGAGCACGAAGAGGAAAGCGACGAAGACCCTGCCCGCCACTTCGGCCATCTGCTCGCTCACGCCTCACCTTCCCGGGTCGTCGAAATCACCCATCGGGCGCGAAGCGCTCATTTTTGAGCCGGATCACCCTCCTCGTGTCAACCTGTCGTCGCCGTCACGCGTCGTCCGGGTGAAAGGGGCAGCCCGCTGAGCGAGACCGAGATCAGAGCGTTCCTCAAGGAGGAGTACCCACGGGTGGTGGCGGCGATCGCGCTGGTCGGTGGCTCTCGCGTCGCGGCCGAGGACGCCGTGCAGGAGGCGCTGGCCCGCGCCTGGGAGCGGACCGAGCGGGGCGAGAGCATCGAGACGCTGGCCGCTTGGGTGACGACGGTGGCGATGAACCTTTCCAGGAGCCGATGGCGAAGGGCGATGGCCGAGCGCCGAGCGTGGGCGCGATTGGCGGCCGTGCGGAGCGACGAGCGCCCGGCCGAGGACGTCGTCGACTTGGAGCGGGCCCTGCGCGGGCTGTCGAGGCGCCAGCGGGAGGTCGTGGTGCTGCGCTACTACCTGGGCGAGGACGTGGCCGGCATGGCTCGGATCCTCAGGGTCAGCGAAGGAACGGTGAAGACCACGCTGCACCGCGCGAGGAAGGCCCTCGCAGAGGCGCTGAACGACCGGGAGGACGACCGTGTCGGAGCTTGACGATCGCATCCGCGAGGGGCTGGAGCGTCTGGCGCCCCGCGCCGACGGCTCGGGGGCGATCGACGACGTGGTCCGGCGCAAGCGCCGATACCGCACGGCGCGGCGCGCGCGAGCCGGGGCGCTCGCCGTCGCCGTGGTCCTCGGCTCCGCGGCAGGAGTCTGGGGACTGAGTCGAGCTTTCAACTTGGATGAGAGTCGGCCCGCCGTCCCGGGGGGTCGCGACGGTCTGATCGCGTTCTCCGTACAGACCGAGGGCGGCTGGGACATCTACGTGGTCAACCCGGACGGCACGGGGCTGAGACCGCTGGCCGTTGGTCCGCACGACGAGATCCACCCGGTCTGGTCCCCGGATGGCTCAAGGCTCGCCTTTGTCACCGAGCGCGGGGGTGCCGGCAACCTCCACATCGTGCGAGCGGACGGGACCGGTCGGCGTGAGTCCTTCGGAAGTCCCGTGGAGATGTTCGCCCCCGCGTGGTCACCGGACGGCAGGGCGATCAGCATGGCCGACGCCGACGGTTCGTTGTACACGCATGAGCCGTTCCTCCCGTCCGGCGGCACGAGGACCATCAGCCATCCCTCCCGGGTGCGCGCGATGGGGTCACCGTCGTGGTCGCCAGACGGCGGGCGGATCGCATTCGTGGGCGGCGGGGATCAGCCGCAGATCTACCTCTGGGATCTCGGGGCCCACGAGGTGGCTCAGCTCACGGAGATGATGGAAAGGCCCACCTCGCCCGTATGGTCGCCGGATGGTTCCCGGATCGCGTTCCTCAACCGATGGGCGCGTGAGGGATGCTCCGGCGTGGACCTCGACACGAGTCAGGATGGTTCCTTCGGTCTCCACATCGTCGAGCCTCGAACCGCCCTGACGACAAGACTCTTCGATCGCGCATGCCACGGGGTGCCCGCATGGTCTCCGGACGGCTCGCGGATCGCGTTCGTCGGTGGAGATGTCCCCGCGCTCACCGTGACCGTGCTGGACATCAACGCCCCCGAGAACCCCGTGATGGCGATCGATGTCGAGGGCGAGATCCCGGCGATCGCATGGTCTCCCAACGGAAATCTCGTGGCGTACTCCACCCCGGGGTCGGTTAGAGTCGCGCCGATCGGGGGGGAGCCCAGAGAGATCGTCTCGGGGATCGGCGAGGTCGGGGGCATCTCGTGGCAGCCGGTGCCCGGACCGGTCGTCGGACCGACACCCAGCCCCTCCCCATCTGCGCCCGACGTTCTTCCGTGTGGCAACGACGGTGTGCCATTTCTGGCGGCCTACAGGCCGATCGACGAGACGGAGACGGATGTGGACGGTGACGGCGAGACCGCCCGGGTCCGGCTCATCGCGGACGAGGAGCGGCCTCCGGAATGCCGCTACTTCCTCTACGTGGAGCCTCCCGTCGGGACTCCCCTCTCCGCCGTGGTCCCGCCCATGGAGGGGGTGCCAAGCGTGCCGGAGATCCTCATGGCCGCCGAGATCGACGGAGAGCCCGGACACGAGATCGTGGTCGACATCGGCGGCCCGGGTCACCCCCATCGAACCGGAGTGGTATTCACGATGGACCAGGGTGAGATCGCCCCAATGCAGACCTACGACCCGCTCTCCAGGAATCCGAGGGGCCCGATACCGACTCCCTTCGTGCCGCTGGGGGGCGAGTTCGCCGCTGGCGTGGACTGCGCTGCCCCGAACCTCCGCGCCGCGATGATCGTCATCACGGTGGGGACCTTCGCCGATGGCGGGCAGGATGACACCCGCCTCGACATCACGAGGACGTTCTATCGCGCGGATGGGGCCTTCTTCGAGCAGGTGGAGCGAGACACGTACACGGTCAGCATCGGCGAGGAACGGGAGCGTTGGCCCGAGACGGATGACGATCCGTTCCGGAGCTGCCCGAGGTAGGGTTCAGCTCGCGATCCGAAGGAAGGCCCGCTCCACGACGAGCTTCGCGTTGAGGTTGGTGTCGTCGGCGAGCGCGGCCCGAGCCTCCTCGAGCGCCTCGATGGCGGCGGCCGCGCTCGCCGACGACACCCCGTCCGCGCTCCAGTCGAGATCCATGTTGATCACCCACGAGGGGTCTCCCCCGGTCGAGATCAGCAGGGCGTCCCGGTACCAGGCCTCGAGGGCCAGCAGCGACCAGTCGAGGAACTCGCGCTCCGCCCTCCGCTCCCTCCGCTTGTGGCGCTCGTCGATCCGCTTGGCCAGCCCCCGGAACTGCTCGGCCACCCGGCCCGTCTCCTCGTCGAGCAGCGGCTCCAGCTCCTCGTCGAGCACGCGGCCCAGCCCCTTCTTGTAGTCGGCCGCGGCGTCCACGAGCCGCTGGGCACCGGCCAGGGCCCCCCGCGGGTCGCCTCCGACCTCGCGCAACGCGGCCAGCGCCTCGTCGCGGAACGCCAGGCCCTCCGGGTCCCGGGCGATCCTTCGAGCCCGGCCCACGTTCCCTCCGGCCAGGCGCGAGGCGAGCATCGCCCGCCCCTCGCTCACGCCCTCCGCCGTGAGCGTCTCCACCACGAACCCCTCCGCCAGCGGATGGAATGCCACGGTCTGGCATCGCGAGCGGATCGTCTCGGTCAGCTCGTGAGGCCGCGCCGACATCAGGAGGAACACCGTCTCGGGCGGAGGCTCCTCGACCACCTTCAGCAGGACGTCGGCCGCCTCCTCGGTCATCCGGTCGGCCTGCTCGATCCGGAACACCTTCCTTCCCGGCTCGGGCGCCGTCCGGTGGGCCCGGGCCACGAGCCACCGGGCCGTCCCGAAGTCGTCCGCCCCCTCGCCCACGCGGATGTCCCGCCCCTCCGGCTCGAGCACCGCCACGTTGGGATGGTGGTCCTCCAGCGCCAGGCGGCAGTCCCGGCACTCCCCGCACCCGCCCCGCTCGCACAGCAGGGCGGCGGTGAAAGCCGCGGCGGCCAGCTTCTTCCCCGACCCCTCGGGGCCCGCGAACAGGTAGGCATGGCCGGGGCGCTCCGCCGCCCGCTCCAGGAACGCGATCGCCTCGTCCTGCCCCGGGACGGAGGCCAGGACCGGGACCCCGCTCACGCCTCCTCCTGCCCCTTTAGGAAGCGGCGGATCGCGTCGCGCACCCGCCCATGGACCTCCTCGGGCGTCCCCAGGGCGTCCACCACGACGACCCGCTCGGGGTGCTCGTCGGCGATCCGCAGGTAAGCCTCGGCCACCTTCTCGTGGAACTCGTCTCCCTCGGACTCGAAGCGATCGTCGCCCCCCGACCGCTCCAGGCCCTCCTCGGGATCGATGTTGAGCAGGATCACGAGATCCGGGAAGAGGCCCTGCGTGGCCCAGGCCGAGAGCGCCAGGACGTCCGGCTCCCCCAGATCGCGCCCCACCCCCTGATAGGCGAGCGACGAATCCACGTACCGGTCGCACAGGACGACCTTGCCCTTCTCCAGCGCAGGCCGGATCACGGCCACCGCGTGCTGGGCCCGACCGGCGGCGAAGAGGAGGGCCTCGGCCCTCGCGTCCAGCGGCTGGTCGCCCAGCAGCACCTCGCGGAGGCCCTCCCCCAGCGGCGTCCCGCCCGGCTCCCGGGTCACCAGGACCTCGTACCCCTCGCCCTCGAGGAAGTCCTTCGCCAGCTCGACCTGCGTGCCCTTGCCGGATCCCTCCACCCCCTCGAAGACAATGAAGGTCCCCGGCCGCTCCCCGCGACGGAGCTGAGGGCGGAGCTGGAGGGGCTGGGCCCTGGAGCGCCGTCCCCGGCGGAGCCCCCTCCGTGCGCTCACGCCGCCCACCAGGACGACGGCCGCTCCGACCCACAGCGCCAGACGCGTCCCGGCCAGATCGATCTCGGCGTCGCCGATCCCGATCGAGTAGTCGCCGATGGTCTGCGCCAGCGCGGGGAAGCCCGCCAGCGAGGCGAGAAGGCCGAGCCTCGACAGGATCGTGAGCGTGGCGAAGGTCCGGCCTCGGAACTCATCGCCCACATTCTCGTGGAGGAGGGTGTAGCCCGCGACCCACGCCAACCCGGCCACCGACCCCATCACCGCCGTCAGCATCGCGGCCAGCGCGATATTGGGCATCAGCGACAGCACGACCAGCAGCCCGGCCGCTCCGATCATCGCCAGCGGGAAGAGGGTCTCCTTGTCGATCACGCGCTCGACCAGCCCGACCGAGATCATCCCCGCCGCCAGGCCGAGCCCCACCGACGTCACGACGATCCCCCAGCCCGCCTGGCCCGCCCCGAGCGTGTTCTGCGCGAAGATCGGGCCGAGCGCGATCACCGACCCCACGCCGGTGAAGGCCAGCACCACGCCGATCGTCATCGTCCGCTGGAAGGCGTGGGCGCGGAGGAACCGGATCCCCTCCCGCAGGTCGTCCCAGGCCTGCGCCGGGCGCAGCCTGCCCTGGGCCCGACGGCTCCGCTCCGGGAGCTGGAGGCCCCAGATCATCCACGCGGAGAAGGCAAACGTGACGCTGTTGAGCAGGAGGGCGAGCGACTCGGGCCGGTCCCCGAAGTACTCGATCACGCCTCCGATGCCGGTCGCCAACGCGGTGAGCGCGGTGAAGAGGATCCCTCCGAGGGGAAGCGTGCCGTACGAGGTGAACAACCCCATCGAGTTGGCGTTGGAGAGCTGCCGCCGGGACACGATGTTGGGGATGCTGGCGTCCCGGGCCGGGGTCCACAGCAGCGAGAGGCACTCCACTGAGAACGAGAGCGCGTAGATCAGCCACAGCTCGCCGACGAACGCCATCGAGACGTACCCGGCCCCCCGGCCGATGTCCGCGATCACCATCAGCTTCCTGCGGTCGAAGCGGTCGACGAAGACGCCCGCCACGGGCCCGAAGATCAAGGACGGGAGCAGGCGGGCCAGCATCACGCCGGTGACCGCGTAGCCGGCGCGGGGGCCCCCGATCCGGGTTACCAGCGCCGTGATGGCGACGAAGCCCGTCCAGTCCCCCAGCGAGGAGACGAGCATCGCCCGCCACAGGCGGAAGAACGATCGGTTCTTGAAGAGGCTGCCGAAGGTCGCTGGCTTCGTGCCCCGAAGCGCCGCGATCTCGTCGGCGTAGTCGACCAACCTAGCCCGCTTCCGCCGACCCGGAGCCGGTGGCCTCCGGCTCCTTCTCCTCGCTCGCGGGGGCCGAGCGCTCGGCGGCCCCCTCGATCACGTGCCCGTTCTGGCACTTCCCGCTGCCGTCCTTCTGCGCGGTCATCAGCGCGCCGCACTCGGGGCAGGGCTCGGTCAGCGGCCGCTGGCCGACCGTGAAGTCGCAGTCCGGGTAGCGGTTGCATCCGTAGAAGACGTTGCCGCGGCGCCGGCGGGCCCGCTTCTCGATCAGCTCGCCCTCGCCGCACTTGGGGCACGTCACGCCGGTCTTCTTCTCCTCCCGCTTGATGTAGCGGCAGTCCGGGTAGCCGGAGCAGCCGATGAACGGCCCGTAGCGACCCCAGCGCTTCACGAGCTGCTTGCCGCACTCGGGGCAGGTCTCCTCCAGCAGCTCGGGCTCGGGTCGCTCCTGGCCGTCCACGTCCCTGGTGTAGCGGCACTCCGGGTAGTTCTTGCAGCCCACGAACTTGCCCCGCCGCCCCAGCTTGATCACGAGCTTCCCGGGCTCTCGCCCCTCCTCGGGGCAGCGCGGGCAGAGCTCGTCGATCTCCTCCTCCGGCCTCTCCAGCTCCTCCTCGGCCTTCTCCACCTTCCGCTCGAACGGGGCGTGGAACTCGTCGAGCACCTGGTTCCAGCGCATCTTGCCCTCGGCGATGTCGTCGAGCTCGCCCTCCATCCTGGCGGTGAACTCGTAGTCGAGGAAGTGATCCCCGAACCGGTCCACGAGCACGTCGGTCGTCACCTCGCCCACGTCCTCGGGATAGAAGCGGCGCTCCTCGAGCCGCACGTACTCGCGATCGAGCAGGGTGGAGACGATCGAGGAGTACGTGGACGGGCGGCCGATGCCCAGCTCCTCGAGTTTCTTGATCAGCGAAGCCTCCGTGTAGCGGGGCGGGGGCTGGGTGAAGTGCTGCTCGGGGAGAACCTCCAGGAGGCGGAGGGCCTGCTCGGCGGTGAGCTCGGGGAGGCGCGACTCCGCGTCCTCGTCCACGTCGTCGTCCCGGCCCTCGAAGTAGGCGCGGCGGAAGCCGTCGAACTTCATCGTCTGCCCGGTGCCGCGGAGGAGGTAGCGCGGCGCATCGTCGGCCGCCGCCTCGATGTCCACCGACACCTGGTCGAAGACGGCCGGGGCCATCTGGCTGGCCATCGTTCGCTGCCAGATCAGCCGGTAGAGGCGGGCCTGGTCCCGGTCGAGGTGGGCCTGGACGACGTCGGGGAGACGGGCGGCGGAGGTGGGTCGGATCGCCTCGTGCGCCTCCTGCGCCCCGCGCTGCTTCTTCTTGTAGCGGCGGGGCTTGTCCAGCGCGTACTCCTTGCCGTACTGGAGACGGACCACGTCGGCGATCTCGGCCAGCGCCTGCTCGGCGATCGTCACCGAGTCGGTCCGCATGTAGGTGATGAGCCCGACCTGACCCTCGCCGGGGAGCTCCACGCCCTCGTAGAGCTGCTGGGCCATCCGCATCGTCTTCCTCGAGGTGAACCCGAGCTTCCGCGCGGCCTCCTGCTGGAGGGTCGAGGTGGTGAACGGGGGCGAGGGGTTCCGCTTCCGCTCGGAGCGCCGGACCTCGGTCACCCGGTAGGTAGCGCGCTCGAGGTTGCCCGCGTGCTCCCGGGCCACCTCCTCGCTCTCGAGCACCAGCCCCTTCTTGTCTGGGTTGGCGGCGAGCTTCTCCTCGCCGATCTGCCACAGGCCGGCCAGGAACGCGTCCTCGTCGCCGTTCGGCGCGAGGCGCGCGTCCACGCTCCAGTACTCCTTGGGCTGGAAGGCGGCGATCTCGCGCTCGCGCTCCACGATGAGCCGCAGCGCCGGCGACTGGACCCTGCCCGCCGACAGGCCCGGCCGCACCTTCTTCCACAGGAGCGGGGAGATCGAGTAGCCCACGAGCCGGTCGAGGATGCGACGCGCCTGCTGGGCCTCGACGAGTTGGAGGTCGATCGTCCGCGGCTCGGCGAAGGCCTCCCGCACCGCGGACTGGGTGATCTCGGTGAAGGTGACGCGCTTCGCCTCCTCGGGGCTCACCCCGAGCAGCTCGGCCACGTGGAAGGCGATCGCCTCGCCCTCGCGGTCGAAGTCGGTGGCCAGCCACAGCTCGTCGGCCTGCTTGTGGGCACGCTTCAGCTCCGCGACCACCTTCTTCTTGGCGTCGGGCACCTCGTACTCCGGCTCGAAGTTCCGCTCGGTGTCGACGGCCATCTTGCTCTTGGGGAGGTCGCGGACGTGGCCGTAGGAGGCCTTGACCCGGTAGCCCGGGCCGAGGTACCGCTCCAGGGTCTTGGCCTTGGTGGGCGATTCGACGATGACGAGTTTGTTTGCCACGAGCCCGCTTTCATACACGAGGGAAGGATCGGCGTCAACGAGACGCCACGCGCGAGGATAGCGCGTCGAACCGTCCAGATAACGCAACTGCTAGGCTGGCCATTCCCATGCTGGAGTGGCTCGAACACCTGATCGTCGACGTGATCGGCACGTACGGCTACTTCGCCATCTTCGTCCTGATGATGTTGGAGTCGGCGCTGATCCCGATCCCCTCCGAGGTCACGATGGTGTTCGGCGGGTTTCTCGTGGCCCGAGGGGACCTCGACTTCATAGCGGTGGGGACGATCGGCGCGGTCGCGAACGTGGCGGGGTCGTGGCTGGCCTACTACGTGGGGCGGGTCGGGGGGCGGCCGCTGGCCGAACGCTGGGGCCGCTACGTCTTCCTCCGGGAGAAGGAGCTCGATCGAGCGGACGAGTGGTTCGCGAGCCGCGGGGAGCTCACGGTCTTCGTCACGCGCCTGCTACCCGTGATCCGGACGTTCATCAGCTTCCCGGCCGGCGTGGCCCGGATGCCGTTTTGGCGGTTCACGCTCTACACGTTCCTGGGATGCCTTCCGTGGTCGTTCGCGCTGGCGTGGGCCGGAGTGCTGCTGGGCGAGAACTGGGAGGTGTTCCTGCGCCACTCGCGGCCGGTGGTGATCGGCGTGGGCGTGGCGACGGCGGCTCTGATCGGGTGGTGGCTGTGGCGCCGGGCCGCGGCCCGGAGACAGGAGCAGGAGCGCGACGAGCCGGAGCCGGCGGAGGAGGACGAGCTCACCCGCTGAGCTCGATCTGGGGGGCCACCTCCTGGAGCCCCTCGATCCCGGCGGCGATGAAGTCTTCCAGCGGGAGGCCGATGCTCTCCTCGACCGAGGTGATCTCCTCGCGGTTCACGCCGGGCGCGAACGCCTTCTCCTTCAGCTTCTTCCTCACCGAGGAGACCTTCATCCCCTCGGCCTTCTGCGGACGGACCAGCGCGGCCGCGACGAGGAGCCCCGCCAGCGCGTCGGCGTGGACGATGGCGCTCGTCATCAGGTCGGTCCGGTACTCGTCGTGGGCGTGGGCCAGGACCCCGGTCACGATGCGCTCGTCCACCCGCGCCTCCCGGAGCCACTCCGCCGCCTGGTGAGCGTGGCGCTCAAGGTCGTCGTGGGTCTGATCCTGGTCGAGGTCGTGGAAGAGCCCGACGAGCCCCCACGTCTCCTCGTCCTCGTCGAAGCGGCGAGCCAGCGCTCGCATCACGCCCTCCACGCTGATCAGGTGCCGGACGGTGGTCTCCTTCTCGGTCTTCTCCCGCACCAGCGCGACCGCGTCAGCTCGTTCCATGCTCAGGCCTCGGCCCTGGCCGGCGAGAACGCGGGTGGCGCCTCCGCGGCGCCGATCTGATACGGGATGCTCACCGCCACCACCCAAGGCTCGAAGAGCAGCTTCCGCTTGAAGAAGAGAGCTCGCTGGTTGTGGAGGAGGGCATGACGCCACTTGTCCACCACGTACTCGGGCAGCACGATCGTGACCACCGTGTCCTCCCGGGAGGTGTGCCTTCGGATCTCCTCGAGCATCGGTGGCCCGTAGTCGCGGAACGGCGCCTCCACCACACTCAACGGGATGTCGAGATCGTGCTCCCGCCACGCCGCGAGGAGCTCGTCGGCCTCCTCGGGCTCACCGGCCAGGAACACCGCTTCCAGGTGAGCGGGGTTCAGCGATTGAGCGTAGGCCAGGGCACGCATGGTCGCGTCGTGAACGGCGGAGACCGGGACCAGGCAGACGTTGCGGCTGGGCTCCAGAGGCCGACCCGCTCGAGCTCGTTCCTCGGCCGTCTCCCGCTCCTCCGGGAGAAGCGGGATGTCGGTCACGACCACGCCGGGCTCCAGGAGGAACGCCGCCTTCACTCGGAACGACCGCGTACGCCGAAGGATGTAGAACAGGAGACCCGTGGAGACTTCTTCGGGAACGATGATCGTCGTGAAGTCGTTCGGCCCACGTCGCAAGCCTCGGACGAAGCGACGAAGCGTTCGCATCTGCAGACCTGGCTCCTCGTCCAGACGATCCATCTGGCCCAGCCTCGGAGCGATCCGCTCCCATTCCACTCGCGCCCTCTCTAGGGGCATATCACCGAGGTAGAGAGGTAGGACGCGGTCTGACTCCGGCCGCACCGCCCGGAGCCAAGACACCATCTCCCGCGTGGCGTGGCCGAAATCGGGGACCAGCGCCAGGAACGTGTTTTCAACCTCCGTCTCGAGCGTGATGCCACGAGCCCGGAGCAGCTGACCCACGCGCATGTAGTGCCGGTACACCGAGAGAAGCAGGAACACGATGATCGGCATCGCCGCGACGACGATCCAGGCCCCATGGGTGAACTTCGTCACGGTCACGATGATGAGCACGACGCCGGTTGCGCTCGCGCCGATCCCGTTGATGATGGCGCCACGGCGCCAGCCTGGCTCCTTCCGCCGCAACCACCGCCGTACCATCCCGCTCTGGGACAGGGTGAAGGCCGTGAACACGCCGACCACGTAGAGCTGGATGAGGCGATTGAGGTTCGCGTCGAAGATCCACACGAGCAGCGCCGCCAGGACCGAGAGCACGACGATGCCGTTCGAGAAGACGAGGCGGTCCCCCCGGTTCATGAACTGCCGCGGCATGAACCTGTCCCGAGCCAGGATCGCGGAGAGGCGGGGGAAGTCCTGATAGGAGGTGTTGGCGGCCAAGATGAGGATCAGGGCTGTGAAGACCTGAAGGATGTAGAACATCGCGCCACCCTGGAACACCGTCTCCCCGATCTGCGCCAGGACGGACTTCTCGAGGAACTCCTCGCCCACGCGTACGTGCAGTCCCCGGGCCAGCACGGTGATACCGATGAACATGCCGATCGTCATGAGACCCATCGCGCCCAGCGTGGCCGCGGCGTTCCTGGCCTGGGGACGGCGGAAGGCCTGGACCCCGTCCGCGATCGCCTCCACCCCGGTGAGCGCGGTCGAGCCCGAGGCGAAGGCGCGCAGGATCAGGAAGAGGGTAAGCGCCTGGGCCTCCTCCAGATGGAGGTCCGCGCTCTCGGCCCGCGGGCAGCCGTCGAGGCAACCGAGGAAACCGGTGATGAGGGTGATGTAGACCATGAGCACGAACCCATAGGTGGGGATGGCGAAGAGGGTTCCGGCCTCCTTCACCCCTCGGAGATTCGCCAGGGCCACGAAAGCGATCAGCGCCACCGCGATCACCATCCGATACGGAACCAGCTCGGGTGCGGCAGAGGTGATCGCCACGGTACCGGCCGTGATCGAGACCGCAACGGTGAGGACGTAGTCCTGAAGGATGGCCGAAGCCGCAACGAGGCCGGGGATGGTGCCGAGGTTCTCGCGGGCCACGATGTAGGAACCCCCGCCCCGAGGATACGCACGCACGGTCTGTCGGTATGACGTGATGACGATGATCAGCACGAGCGCGATCGCGAGGGCGATGGGGAGCATGAGGCGGAACGAGGCCGCGCCAGCGAGAGCCAGGACCAGCATCATCTCCTCGGTGGCGTACGCGTTCGAGGAGAGCGGATCCGAGGCGAAGACGGGGAGGGCAAGCGTCTTGGGAAGAAGCTGATGCTCCAGCTTCCCGGAGTGCAGCGCCCGCCCCAGCAGGACACGCTTGACGCCCGCTCGAAGGGCCCTCGTCGCCGTGGCCATGGCCGGATTCTATGACCGCTCGACAGCGCCGTCCGCGGAGTTGGGGCCTGGCCACGGGCGGAGTACCCTTACCAGCCGTGCACATAGTGATCATGGGATGCGGGCGCGTGGGGGCGGAGCTCACGGTCCAGCTCTCCAAGATGGGGCACTCGGTCTCCGTGATAGACAAGCGTTCGGAGGCGTTCGACCGGCTGCCGCCCGGCTTCGACGCGAAGAAGATCGTGGGCATCGGGTTCGACCAGGAGGTTCTGGATGAGGCGGGCATCAAGGAGGCCGACGCCTTCATCGCCGTCTCCAACGGCGACAACTCGAACATTCTCTCGGCCCGGATCGCCCGCGAGCACTACAAGGTCCCGCGGGTCATCGCCCGCATCTACGACCCGCGTCGGGCCGAGATCTACGAGCGGCTGAACATCCCCACGGTGGCCACCGTTCGCTGGGCGGCAAAGCAGATCCAGTTCCTCCTCTTCCACGGGAAGGAGGAGCTGCGCGACACGATCGCCGGGGGCTCCCTGCTGATCGTCCAGGTCCCGGTCCCCGAGCACCTCGTGGGACAGAAGATCGAGGAGATCAGGGTCGAAGGGAAGATCGAGGTGATCAGCGTGGATCGTGGCGGCGCCGGCTTCATCCCGGTGCCCGGCTCGACCTTCCAGGAGGGAGACGTGGCACACGCGATCGTGCACCGCGAGTCTCTCGACGAGTTCGAGGCCCTCCTGGAGGTGACGGAGTGATGCGGGTGACGATCGCGGGCGCCGGGAACGTGGGGCGGCACCTCGCCTACGACCTGGCCCAGCGCGGCCACGACGTGACGATCATCGAGCAGGAGACCTCGATCCTCGAGCGGGCCAAGGACGCCCTCCCCGCGGGGACGATGTTCGTCCTGGGGGACGCCTGCGAGCCCTGGGTGCTGGAGAAGGCCGAGCTCTCCTCGGCCGATGTCATCGTGGCCGCCACCGGAGACGACGAGGACAACCTCGTCATCTCCCTGCTGGCCAAGCAGGAGCACGGCGTGCCGCGGGTGGTGGCCCGCGTGAACCATCCCAAGAACGAGTGGCTCTTCACCGAGCAGTGGGGGGTGGACGTCTCGATGAGCCCCCCACACGTCCTGACGGCGCTGGTCGAGGAGGCCGTGACGGTGGGCGACCTCGTCCGGCTGCTGAAGCTGGAGGGCGGGCGGGTCACGCTCGTCGAGCTGACGATCGACGAGTCGGCCCCGATCGCCGGCCGACCGCTCTACGAGCTCCGGCCGCCGCCCGACTCGGCGATCGTGGCCGTCCTCCGGGAGGGCCACGTCGTCGTGCCGCAGCCGGAGACGAGGCTCGTGGCCGGCGACGAGATCATGGCGATCTCCACGCTGGAGGCCGAGGACGACCTGCGCGAGGCGATCCTCGGGCCCACCCCCCACTCAGAGGCGCGCTGACTCAGGCGAACTCGTAGCTCGGGTTCACGATCTGGAGGCGCCCCCGCTCCCGCGCCACCACGCCTTCCAGCAGGACGCGCGACCCGAGCCGGAGGCCGCCGATCTCCCCACGCCCGGTCCACCGCGCCACGATCTCCCCCGTCCCGTCGGAGAGGACCGCGGACAGGGATTCGGCTCCCTCGGGCCCCGGGTGCAGGGTGATCCGCCGCACGACGCCCGCCAGCCGCACCCGGGCCCGCTCGCGGACGTCACTGATCCTGATCGTCTCCGGCATGGAGTCCGCCCAGGCCCGGACCTCGTTCGCCAGGCGATCCTCGTCGGACTCCGCGAAGCGGTGGAGCAGCCGACCGAACACGGCCTCAGCCGCTCTCGGTGGTGACGGTCGCGGCCTCCGGGCTCGGCGGCTCCGACGGGACCAGGACCGGCCCTCGCTGCCGCTTCGAGTGCCAGATGGCGAGGCCCAGGATCACCGCGCCGCCCCCCGCGATCGCGATCCTGGTGACGGTGTCGTCCGCCATCGTCACCACGAGCGGTGCGATCAGCAGCGCCACGAGGTTCATCACCTTGATCAGCGGGTTGAGGGCGGGCCCGGCAGTGTCCTTGAACGGGTCGCCCACCGTGTCGCCGATGACCGTGGCCTTGTGCGACTCGGATCCCTTGCCGCCGTAGAGGCCCTCCTCGACGAGCTTCTTCGCGTTGTCCCAGGCCCCGCCGGAGTTCGAGAGCATAACCGCGAGGAGCTGGCCCGTCAGGATGACCCCCGCCAGAAACGCGCCCAGGGCCTCGGCCTCGAAGGCGAACCCCACGATGATCGGCGTCAGCACCGCCAGCAAGCCGGGGGTGAGCAGCTCGCGCAGGGACGTGCGCGTGCAGATATCGACGACGCGCCCGTAGTCAGGCTTCTCGGTACCGCCCATGATCCCCGGGTGGTCGCGGAACTGATTCCGCACCTCGACCACGACCTGGGCGGCAGCGCGCCCGACCGCTCGGATGGCCAGCGCGGCGAACAGGAATGAGACCGCGCCGCCGACCAGCAGCCCGATCAGGACCTCGGGCTGGTCCACGCGGATCCCGAGGAAGCTGTAGCCGGCCTCCTTCAGGGCCTCCTCGAACGAGCCGAACAGCGAGGTGGCCGCTATCACGGCGGTGGCGATCGCCATCCCCTTCGTGATCGCCTTGGTGGAGTTGCCGACGGCGTCGAGCCCCTCCAGGACCTCGGCCGGCCGCCCCTCGAACTCGCCCGACATCTCCGCGATGCCCTGCGCGTTGTCGGCCACGGGGCCGAACGTGTCCATCGACACGATGACCCCGACGGTCGTCAGCATCCCCATGCCGGTGAGCGAGATGAAGTAGAGGCGCTCGGCGATGTCGTTGCCGAGGAGGTACGCCGAGAAGATCGTCCCGGCGATCACGAGGATCGCCCACACGGTGGACTCCAGGCCTACCGAGAACCCGGAGAGGATCGTGGTGGCGGCGCCGGTCTGTGACGACTCCGCGACCTCCTTCACCGGCCGGCGCTTCGTGGAGGTGTAGTGCTCGGTCAGGACGTGGATCACGCTGGCCAGGAGCAGCCCGATCACGACCGCCCAGAAGACCCGGAGGTCGTTCACGTAGGCGTCGGCAACGAAGTACACGGCCGCCGCGGACAACAGCGCCGAGATGAAGAACCCGCGGTTGATGGCCCGCATGCCGTGCTCGGTGTCGCTCCTCGGCGTCACCGCGTAGATGCCGACGATCGACGTGATGACCCCGATCGCCCGTACGAAGAGCGGGAACATGACGCCGACGATCGCGCCCTCGGGCGAATCGGCGAACGCCGCCGCGCCCAGGATGATCGAGGCCACCAGCGTCACCTCGTAGGACTCGAAGAGGTCGGCAGCCATCCCCGCGCAATCGCCGACGTTATCGCCGACGTTGTCGGCGATCGTGGCCGCGTTGCGGGGGTCGTCCTCGGGGATGCCCTTCTCGACCTTCCCTACGAGGTCGGCACCAACGTCGGCCGCCTTCGTGTAGATCCCGCCGCCCACCCGCATGAACATCGCGAGCAAGGCGCCCCCGAAGCCGAAGCCGACGAGCACAGAGGTCGCGTCCTGCTTGTAGATCAGGAGGATCACGACGGCCCCTAGCAGCCCCAGGCCCACGGTGAACATCCCGGCCACACCGCCGGTGCGGAACGCGATGACGACGGCGCGCTTCAGGCCCGTCTCCTTGGCGGCGTTGGCGACCCGCACGTTGCCGCGCACCGCGAGCCACATCCCGGCGAAGCCGGTGACGGCCGAGAAGCCGGCTCCCAGGATGAACGCGACCGATCGGCCCAGCCTGATCGCGATGGCCGAGGTCTCGGCCTTCTCCGGCACGG
The DNA here is from genome assembly GCA_036374295.1 of Actinomycetota bacterium. GTDB lineage: Bacteria > Actinomycetota > UBA4738 > UBA4738 > CALAEC01 > DASUTW01. The sequence continues at coordinate 5,055 of DASUTZ010000116.1, read as the reverse complement.
GGAGGAGGAAGAAGATCGCGACCGTCAGCACCACGAGGAACATCCCGACCGTGCGGAACTGCCGGTTGAGGTAGGCACTGCTGCCCTCCTGGATCGCGGTGGCGATCTCTCGCATCTTCTCGGTGCCCTCAGGCGCAGCAAGGACGCCTCGCCGCAGCACGTATGCCACGACGAGCGCCAGCACCGAGATCCCGAGGATGATCCACAGCACCGCATCCTCGAACGACCCGAACTCGGCGGAGATCGGGCCGCCTTCCTGGGCAAGCACAACCATGGGGTGTTCCTCCTTGGAGTGAATTGTGGCCGGCGCGAAGGAGGCGCTCAGCGCGCCATAGCCTAGCGGGTCGGACCGGGCGCGACCAACCGGCTTGCTCCCGCGCCGAGGTCTGCTACCCTGCCGGGCGGTTTGCCTCAACGAGCACACGCCGCATCCGGTCGGGCCCTTCCCTGGATCCTCGTAGGCCTCCTCGTCCTGGTCGCCTCGGGCGCCGGGGCCTGGGCCCTGCTTCGAGATGGCGGCCGGGGGGACGGGGAGGAGGATTTGCCCGTCCCCGACCTCGTCTGGACCGTCGGTCGGGTCCGCTCCACCTCGGTCGACGCCGACGCCTCGCAGGGAGACCTGGAGGAGGCGCGGGACGCGATCGCCGACCTCCTCGACGGCCTGTACACAACCGCGTTCGTGGACCCCGCAAAGTGGGAGGGGGGCGCGTTCCCCGAGCTCAGCTCGTACTTTGCCGGGAGGGCGGCCGCGCGCGCCGATCGGGACCGGGACAGCCTCACGCTGGGTGAGGACGCAGCCCGGATCGAGCGGGTCGAGCCGACGAGGGCCACCCTGCGACTCACGTTCCTCGTGGATCCCCAGGCCGCTCCCTACGCGGCGGTGGCGACGGCCGGCTTCCGGGCCGACGGGCGGACGACCGACGGCGGCGCGGTGGCGATCGTCCATCGGGGCCGGTACACGGTCCGGCGAATCGAGGGGGAGTGGCGGATCATCGGATACGACGTCGAGGGGTCGCTGGAGTCGGTCGCCGACCCGGGGCCCGGCACGCCGGGGGCGACGCCGTGAGGCGCGGAGCCGCGCTCCTCGTCGCGCTCGTCGTGGGGCTCGGGGCCTGGGTCGCCGTGGCCGCCGTCTTCGCGGGGCCCCGACCGGCGGGGGCCCAGACGCCGGCCGTGGAGATCTCTCGGGCACAGGACGCTCGCTACACCCCGTCGGTGGGAGGGAACCGTCCCATCTTCATCCTCGCGATCGGCAGCGACGCCCGGCCCGACGAGCAGGTGGACCGGCGGCTCGCGGACTCGCTCCACATCGTCGCCGTGAACCCCGGCCAGGGGACCGCCTCGATCCTGGGCTTCCCCCGGGACTCCTACGTTCCGATCCCGGGGTTCGGCGAGGCGAAGATCAACGAGTCCCTGTACAACGGCGGCCCCGAGCTCGTCGTGGAGACGGTGGAGGGCCTCACGGGCATCCAGATGGACTACTGGGTCCTTACCTCGTTCCGCGGGCTGATCGGCATGGTGAACGGGATCGGGGGGCTGGAGATCGACGTCCCGTACCCCATGGACGACTTCTACTCGGGGGCGCAGTTCGAAGCCGGGGAGCAGGTGATCGACGGCACCCAGGCCCTCGCGTTCGCTCGGAACCGGCACGACACGCCCGAGGGCGACTTCAGCCGCTCCGAGAACCAGGGGCGGCTGCTGCTCGCCGCGCTCGAGCAGCTTCGGGCGCAGGTCCGTCGGGACCCCACGGTCCTCTTCCAGTGGATCGCCGTGGGCCTGCGAAGCGTCCAGACCGACCTCTCGTTCGACGAGGTCTTCGACCTGATGATGACGGCCCTGAGCATCGACCCCGAGGGCGTGACGAACGCGGTCGTGCCCGGCGGGACGGGGAGCGCGGGCGCGGCGAGCGTCGTCATCCTGTCCGGCGACGCGCCTGCGATCTTCGAGGACCTGGGCGACGACGGGATCCTCCAGAACCCCCCGCCACCGCCCGGCGGTTAGCGGCTCCGGGGTTCCGCGGTCTCCTCCTCCTCGCGCCGGGAAGCCCTGAGCGAGAGCCAGACGGTCACCGCCAGCACCGCGGCGATCACCACGAGCGAGGCCCAGACCGGGACGTGGTAGACGTCGGCCAGGAGCATCTTCACCCCGACGAACCCCAATATCACGCCCAGCCCCACGTTGAGGAAGCGGAACCGGTCGGCCATCCCGGCCAGCAGGAAGTAGAGCGCCCGGAGCCCCATGATGGCGAAGGCGTTCGAGGACCAGACGATGAACGGTTCACGGCTCACGGCGAGAATCGCGGGGACCGAGTCGACAGCGAACAGCACGTCGGTGGCCTCGACCAGGATCAGCACCACGAGCAGGGGCGTGGCCATCAGCCGCCCCTCCTGCCGGGTCAGCATCTTCTGGCCGTCGTAGTAGTGCGTGGTGGGGATGACGCGTCGCACGAGCTTGAGCACCGGATTGCGCTCGGGGTGGACCTCCGCGCCCGAGTGCCGCGCGATCCGGATCGCCGTGTAGACGAGGAACGCCCCGAACACGTACAGGATCCATTCGAAGCGCTCCAGCAGCGCCACCCCCGCAAAGATGAAGACGGCCCGCATCACCAGCGCCCCGAACACCCCCCAGAACAGGACGCGGAACTGATACTCGCGCGGTACGTGGAAGTAGGTGAGCAGCACGGCCCAGACGAAGACGTTATCGATCGAGAGGCTCTTCTCGATCAGGTAGCCGGCGAAGTACTCCCCCGCGGCCTGTCCGCCCTGCCACCAGAGCAGGACGAAGACGAAGCTGATCCCGATCGCCACCCACACCGCGCTCTCGATCGCCGCCTCCTTGAACGAGATCACATGCGGCGTCCGGTGGACGATCAGGAGGTCGATCAGGAGCAGGGTGACGATGGCCCCGACGAGGACGGCCCACACCCACATCGGGACGTCGAAGCTGGCGAAACGAGCCTGCGCTTGCTCCGCCGCGGCTACGCTCATGGCGCCCACGGGCGGAGGATACCCGAAGAGAACCGACATCACGCCCGGGCGGGGCGTGAGAACATCGGCGGGCATGGACCCACACGACCTCCTCGCCACCCTCCAGAGCGAGGCGCCCGACCGGCTCGTCCACCTGCGGACCCTGCCCGAGCGCCGCCCCCAGCTGGCGCGGCTGCCCGACCTCCCCGAGCCCCTCCCCGCGAGGCTCGGCAACCTGGGGATCGAGGGGCTCTACCCTCATCAGGCCGAGGCCCTCGATCTGCTCGAGGAGGGCCGGAACGTCATCCTCTCCACGGGGACGGCCAGCGGGAAAAGCCTCGTCTACAACGTGCACCTGGCCCGGACACTCCTGCGCGAGCCCCGCAGCACCGGCCTCTACCTCTTCCCCACGAAGGCGCTGGCCCGGGATCAGCTCCGACAGGTGCGGGACCTGCGGCTCCCGCAGATCAAGGCATCGGTCTACGACGGCGACACGCCGAGGGCGGAGCGGCCGCTGATCAGGAGGACGGCCAACCTGATCCTCTCCAACCCGGACATGCTGCACGCCTCGCTCCTCCCCGACCACGCACGGTGGGCGGACTTCCTCCTGCGCCTCGCAGTCGTGGTGGTGGACGAGGCCCACGTCGCTCGCGGGGTCTTCGGCTCGCACGTGGCGATGGTCCTTCGGCGCCTCCGGCGGCTGGTGGCCAAGTACGGGGGCGACCCGAGGTTCGTCCTGGCCTCGGCCACGATCGGGAATCCCGCGGACCTGGCCGAGCGCCTCACCGGCGTGCCGTTCGCCGAGGTGACCGAGGACGCCTCCCCCGCGGGTGAGAAGCTCTTCGCCCTGTGGAACCCCCCGCTCGTGGACGAGGAGGAGGGCGTGCGCAAGGGGGCCGTCTCCGAGGCGGCCGGGCTGATGGCGCGGCTCGTGGACAGGGACGAGCGGACGATCGCGTTCGCGCGGTCGCGGCGCGCGGCGGAGCTGCTCGCCGAGATCGCCCGGAGAGAGGTGCGCGCCGCGCGCCGCGACCGAATCAAGACCTACCGGGCCGGCTACCTCCCCGAGGAGCGGCGACGCCTCGAGCGGGCCCTGGCGGAGGGGGAGCTGCTCGGGGTGGCCTCCACGAACGCCCTCGAGCTCGGCATCGACATCGGCTCGCTCGACGCCGCCATCCTCGCCGGCTACCCGGGCACCCGGGCATCGATGTGGCAGCAGGCCGGGCGGGCCGGCCGCCGCTCCGGGGCCTCGATCGCCTTCCTCGTAGCCCAGGACGACCCGCTCGACCAGTTCCTCGTGTCCCACCCGCAGGACCTCTTCGACAAGCCCCCCGAGGACGCGGTCGTGGACCCCACCAACCCGTACGTGCTGGCCCCGCACCTGGCGTGCGCGGCCCGGGAGCACCCGCTCGCCCCCGAGGAGCTGTCCTTCTTCGGCGAGGCCGCCCCCGACGCGGTGGCCTCGATGCTCGAGGACGGGCGTCTCGTCGAACGCAGGGGGCTCCTCTACCACCGAGGGGGCCCGTCGCCCCACCGCGAGGTGGACATCCGCTCGGCCTCGGGATCCCTCTACCTCATCGTCGACGTCGACACCGGCGCGGTGCTGGGCAACGTGGACGAGTCCCGGGCCTTCTTCCAGGTCCACCCCGGCGCGATCTACCTCCACCAGGGGGAGCAGTACGAGGTCGTCACCCTCGATCGGGAGCGGAAGGCCGCCCTCGTCCGCCCCAGCGACGCCGACTGGTTCACTCAGTCGCGGGACGTCACCGACATCGAGGTGCTCCGCGTCCGCGCCGAGACGAAGGTGGGCTCGACGCCGGCGTTCTTCGGGGATGTCCGCGTGACGACCCAGGTGGTGGGGTTCCAACGGCGCCTGCACATCACCGGCGAGGTGCTGGGCGTCGTGGATCTCGACCTCCCCCCGCAGACGCTCGTGACCCGCGCCCTGTGGTGGGCCGTCCCCGACGAGACGATCGAGCGGGCGGGGGTGACGCCCTCGGCCCTCCCCGGGGCGGCGCACGCCGCAGAGCACGCGGCCATCGGCCTCCTCCCCCTCGTCGCCACCTGCGACCGGTGGGACATCGGCGGC
>DASUTZ010000115.1:0-3011 GCA_036374295.1 Actinomycetota bacterium | reverse complement strand
CTCGCCCCAGCCCGGCTTCTCCAGGAAGCGCTCGATCCGGCCCTCGTCGTCGGCGATCACGATCCCGAACTCCAGGGGGTTCTCCACGCGCTTCAGCACCACGGTCACGGCCGAGCCCTTCTCGCGGTGGAAGGCCACGGCCTGCGAGAGGTCGATGTCGGTGACCGCGTCGCCGGAGATCACGAGGAAGGTCTCGTCGAGGAAGTGCTCCGCGTTCTTGACGCTGCCGGCCGTGCCCAGCGGCTCCGTCTCGGTCACGTAGGCGAGGTCGATCCCCATGTCGTCCCCGTCGCCGAAGTAGTTCCGGATCACGCTGGCCAGGAACTGCACGGTCACGACCGACTCGTCGAAGCCGTGCCGCTCGAGGAGGTGGAGCACGTGCTCCATCATGGGGCGCCCCACGATGGGGATCATGGGCTTGGGCTGGTTGCTGGTGAGGGGACGGAGGCGGGTGCCCTCGCCGCCCGCCATGATGACGGCCTTCATCGCGCCATGATACCCACGGGCCCCGGGCCCGCGGGTCAGCCCCCGAGCGTAGGCGGCCGGGCCCGCAGCGCCCCGCGGACGTCGACGACGTACGCGCCGGTGGCCACGAGGTACTCGAGGTAGCCCACCCCGAACCAGATCCACCCGTGGACGAGCACCACGTCGTCGAGGAGGAAGCCGGCGTTCCCCCAGGCGATCATGGGGATGGCCCACATCAGCACGAAGGTGGCGACCTTTCCGATCCGGCGCACCTCGATCCGGGGCGCGCCGAGGAGCGCCAGCACCCCCACCGCCACGAGGACGAGTCCGTCGCGCACGAGCACGAGCAGGGCCGCCCACAGCGGGAACAGGTCCGCCACGACGAATGTGATCAGCGCCGCCCCCACCGCGAGGCGGTCGGCGAGCGGGTCCAGCACCTTCCCCAGCTCGGTCACCTGCCGGTACCGACGCGCGACGTACCCGTCCACCCAGTCGGTTCCCTGGACCACCCCAAGCACGAGGAAGCCCCAGAGCCTCGTCCCCTCGTCCAGGAGCAGCATCACGAACACGGGGATCGCGGCGATGCGCACGAACGACAGGACGTTCGGGACGGTGAGGATGCGGGTGTCGCCGTCGACTCGCCCGCTCCCCCCGTCCACGGGGAGAGTCTAGCCCCGCGGATTGGAGCGGCGCGGGATGGGGAAGGACCCGCGGCATGGACAAGCGGCTGCTCTCGATCTACCTGAACGATCACCTGGCCGGCTCCCGCGGCGCCGTCGGGCTGGCCCGGCGAAGCATGAAGAACAACGAGGGCTCTCCCTTCGGGGACGACCTGATGCGCGTGGCCCGGGAGATCGAGGAGGACCGGGCGACGCTCGAGGAGCTGATGGAAATGGCCGGCGTGGGGCGCGCGCCGATGAAGGACGGCGCCGTCTGGCTGGCGGAGCGCCTGGCCCGCCTCAAGCTGAACGGGCGGCTCCTCGCCTACTCGCCCCTCAGCAGGCTCGAGGAGCTCGAGGTCCTTCGCCTGGGGATCGAGGGGAAGCGCTCTCTGTGGAGGAACCTCTCGGAGATCCGCGCCGAGGTCGAAGGCTGGGAGGGCGTGGACTTCGAGTCGTTGATCGAGCGGGCGGAGGGACAGATCGAAGTGCTGGAGAGCCATCGCATCGCGACGGTGCGGCAGGCCTTCTTCCAGCCCACGACGGTCTGAGACGAGACGATGACGATGGAGACTCCCCCTGCCGATCCGGTGCTCCACGCGTCACAGGACGGCGAGGGCGGAGGCCGTCTCCGCATCGCCATCGTCGCGCCACCCTGGTACAGCATCCCGCCCAGCGGCTACGGCGGGATCGAGTCCCTCGTGTCCTGGCTGACCGAGCGGCTCGTCCAGCGGGGCCACGACGTCACGCTCATCGCCGCCGCGCCCTCGAGGACAAGCGCGACCTTCCGGGCCACGCTGGCGGAGCCTCCGAGCCACCGGATGGGAGAGGCTCTGCCCGAGATCGTCCACACCGCGAGGACGCGGACGATCCTGGAGGAGATCGGACCCGACGTGGTCCACGACCACTCGACGGCGGGACCCCTCCTGGCCGGGATCGGCGCCCCCACCATCCTCACGGCCCACGGGCCCGTGCGGGGGGACTACGGCGCCTACTACCGCTCGGTGGCACACGGCGTCGGACTCGTCGCGATCTCCGACGCGCAGCGCGAGCTCGCGCCGGAGATCCCCTGGTTCGGGATGGTCCACAACGCCATCCCGGTAGGCGACTACACGTTCCGCGACACGAAGGAGGACTTCGCCCTGTTCCTGGGCCGCATGTCGCCGGAGAAGGCCCCGCACCTGGCGATCGAGGCGTGCCGCGAAGCCGGCCAACCCCTCGTGCTCGCAGCGAAGTGCAGAGAGCCCGACGAGATCGAGTACTTCGAGGCCGAGGTCCGGCCTCGTCTCGGCCCCGACACCGAGTGGCTCGGGGAGGTCGACGACAAGACGAAGAAGGATCTGCTCTCCCGAGCGCGATGTCTCGCCTTCCCCATCCAGTGGGACGAGCCGTTCGGTCTCGTGATGGCCGAGGCGCTCGCCAGCGGCACCCCCGTGGTGGCCTGCAGGCGAGGATCGGTCCCCGAGGTCGTGGGCGACGGCGTCACCGGGTTCGTCTGCGACGAGCTCGATCAGCTGCCGGACGCGATCCGGCGAGCGAGCGAGCTGGATCCGGGCGCGTGTCGGGAGCGAGCCTCCTCGATGTTCGACCTGGACGTGATGGTCTCGGGCTACGAACGCGTCTACCGGAAGGCCATCGGGCAGGCCGACGATCCCCCGGTCACCAGACCTCGCCGCGACGCCACTCGCAGCTGATCGGCGCGGTGAGGTCGAGCGCCGGCGTCGAGGGTGTCGGGCGAACGAGCACGCTCCCATCCTCCTCGGGGGTGCGCACCAGCCCCTCCTCAGTTCGGACGAACGTGGGACCCTCCCAGACCCGCCATCCCAGGGGCACGTAGAAGGCGGGATCGCCTCCCAGCGCCCCGAGCTGGTAGCGAGCGGCGATGTG
>DASUTZ010000114.1:0-3895 GCA_036374295.1 Actinomycetota bacterium | reverse complement strand
CTCGATCTGCTTGGCGGAGGCGAAGAGCGTGACGTTGGCCGTGTCGGGATAGATCACGCCGGAGATCGTCGTGCCGCTCTGATCCTTGAGGATCGTTCCCGTGGTGGTCCCCTGCAGCATCCCCTCGCTCACGCTGAGCGTGACGTCGATCTTCTTCGAGGTCGTCACCAGGGTGTCCGACTGGTCGCGCAGCTCCACGGCGACCGAGAACGGCTGTCCCGCGATCGGCACCGGGAGGCCGGTGCCCTGGTCCGTGACGGCGGTGATGACGAGCTTCGTGGATCCCGGAGGGGCGCCCATCGCCGTCCCGCCGGCCATGGCACCGGTCACGACCACCGCCGTGGCCAGCGCGACCCAGGCGCGCTTGAGCTGCATCCTGCCGGATCCGATCCGAAGCATCTCCCATCCCCTCCCGTTGTCGTGCCCGTGACCTGTCCGCGGGTCTCCCCATACGTGTGGGCGGGATGGGGGTCCTGCGAAGGACCTACCCTAGCACGAGGCGCCGCGAGGGGGAAGGCCCTCTTCGGCCGCTATGATGCCGGGATGCTCGACGCGGAGCTGGGCCTCGCCAACGAGCTGATCGACCGCGCCGCCTCGATCGCGATGCCGCTGTTCCGATCCCGGCCCGAGGTTCGGATGAAAGACGACGAGACGCCAGTCACGCAAGCCGACATCCGGATCGAGGAGATGGTTCGCGAACTGGTCGCGAACCGCTTCCCGTCGGACGCCGTGCTGGGCGAGGAGGGCGGGGGCTCGCTCCGCGATGCGTCTCGCGTGTGGGTCGTGGACCCCATCGACGGCACGAAGAACTTCGCGGCGGGGATCCACGTATGGGGGACCCTCCTCGCGCTGTTCGAGGAGGGAGCGCCGGTCCTGGGCGTCGTGGGAGCACCCGCCCTCAACGAGCGCTACGAGGCCGTCCGAGGCCAGGGCGCGACGCTGAACGGCTCGCTGATCTCCGTCTCGGAGGTCGACTCGCTGGAGCGAGCGGCCCTCTGCCACTATGCAACCGAGGCCTGGCTCGACGGTCCGCACGAGGCCGCTCTGCGCGACCTCGACCGAGCCGCGTACCGCTCGGTCGGGTTCACGGACTTCTGGGGGCACTGCCTCGTGGCCCGCGGCTCGGTCGAGGTCGCGCTCGAGCCCCAGCTGCGGATCTGGGACTGGGGAGCGCTGAAGGTGCTCGTCGAGGAGGCGGGCGGCCGGATGACCACGTTCCAGGGGGAGCCGGTGAGCGACCGGACCTCGGTTATCTCCACGAACGGGAGACTCCACGAGACGGTGCTCGAGATCCTGGCGACCGGCTGACGGCTTCCGTGTCGGTGCCGGATGGTAGGTTGAGCGCGTGAGCGACTCCCCCCGCTTCCACCCGCTGGTGGAGGGCTGGTTCGCGGAGGCTCTGGGCGAGCCCACCGCCACGCAGGCCGAGGGTTGGCGACGGATCGCCGCGGGCCGGGACACGCTGGTCGCCGCCCCGACCGGCTCCGGGAAGACCTTCGCGGCGTTCCTCTGGGCGATCGACGAGCTCGTGCGGCAGGCCGAGGCGGACGCGCTCGGGGACGAAACGTCGGTCGTGTACGTCTCGCCTCTGAAGGCGCTGGGGAACGACATCCAGAAGAACCTCCGGGAGCCGCTGGATGCGATCCGAGATCGAGCGGCCGAGCAGGGGCTCGAGCTCCCCGACATCAGGGTGCTGGTCCGGTCGGGCGACACGCCGCAGTCGGAGCGGGCGCAGATGATCAAGCGCCCTCCGCACATCCTCGTGACCACGCCCGAATCGCTCTTCATCATGCTGACCGCCGAGCGGTCGAGGGGGTTCTTGGGCTCGGTCCGCACCGTGATCGTGGACGAGATCCACGCCGTGGCCGGAGACAAGCGAGGGGCCCACCTCGCTCTCTCCCTGGAGCGGTTGGACCGGCTGGCTGGGCAACCCCTCCAGCGGATCGGGCTGTCGGCGACCCAGAAGCCGATCGCGGAGGTGGCGCGGCTCCTCGTAGGGAACGGGCGCCTACGCGACGACGGCTCGCCCGACTGCGAGATCGTGGACGCCGGCCATCGCCGCGAGTGGGACCTGTCCGTGGAGATCCCCGACGCGCCGCTCGGCCCGATCGCCACCCACGAGCTCCGGGCCGAGATGTACGACCGGATCGCGGAGCTGGCGAAGCAGCACCGGACGACCCTCGTCTTCGTGGACACGAGGCGCCTCGCGGAGCGGGTCACCCATGCCCTGGAGGAGCGGCTGGGCCAGGAGCACGTCGCCCCCCACCACGGCTCGCTGTCGCGGGAGATCCGCCTGCGGGCGGAGCAGGGTCTGAAGGAGGGGTCGCTGCGGGTGGTCGTGGCCACCGCCTCCCTCGAGCTGGGGATCGACATCGGGCACGTGGATCTCGTATGCCACGTGGGCGCGCCCCGCTCGATCGCCACGCTGCTCCAGCGGATCGGACGGTCGGGCCACTTCCTAGGCGGCACGCCGAGGGGCGCCATCTTCCCCCTGACCCGGGACGAGCTCACGCAGACCGCCGCCGCGATCCGCGCCGCGCGAGCCGGAGAGCTGGACCGGGTGATCTTCCCACGAGAGCCGCTCGACGTCCTGGCCCAGCAGATCGTGGCGATCGCCGCTGCCGAAGAGGTGCGCGAAGAGGACGTCTACGCCCTCGTGCGGCGTGCCTTCCACTACAAGGACCTCTCGCGCGAGGACTTCGACGAGATCGTGGAGATGCTGTCGGAGGGGGTGGCCGGCCGTCACGGCCGCCGCTCGGCGCACCTCCACCGAGATCGGGTGAACGGCGTCCTCAAGGGACGCCGCGGGGCCCGGCTCGCGGCCATCACCTCCGGGGGCGCGATCCCCGACATCGGCGACTACGACGTGGTCGAGGAGCCGGCCGGCACCTTCGTGGGCACCGTGAACGAGGACTTCGCCATCGAGTCGATGGCCGGCGACATCTTCCTGCTCGGCAACACATCGTGGCGGATCCGCCGGGTGGAGGCGGGGAAGGTCCGGGTGGAGAACGCCCACGGGCTCCCCCCCACGATCCCCTTCTGGGTCGGCGAGGCTCCGGGGAGGACCGAGGAGCTCTCGACCGCGGTCTCGGACCTGCGCGCCGAGGTGGCCTCACGCCTGGAGGACCCGGAGGCGGCCGTCCGGTGGCTCGTCGAGGAGACGGAGGTCCCCGAGGCCGGCGCCCAGCAGATCGTGGAGCACCTGGCCGAGGGCGTCGCGCTGCTGGGCGCGATCCCCACGAAGGACACGGTGGTGGCGGAGCGGTTCTTCGACGAGTCGGGCGGGATGCAGCTGATCATCCACGCCCCGTTCGGCGCGCGGATCAACCGGGCCTGGGGGCTCGCGCTCCGCAAGAAGTTCTGCGTGCAGTTCGACTTCGAGCTGCAGGCCGCCGCCACCGACGACGCCATCCTGCTCTCGCTCGGCGAGCAGCACAGCTTCCCGCTGGAGAGCGTGGCCGGGTATCTGAAGCCGCTGACCCTTCGGAACACGCTGATCCAGGCGATGCTCCCCTCCCCGATGTTCGCCAACCGGTGGCGCTGGAACGCGACGCGAGCCCTGGCCCTGCTGCGACACAGCGGGGGTCGGAAGGTGCCGGTGCCGATCCAGCGGATGCGGGCCGAGGACCTGCTGTCCGCGGTCTTCCCCGAGCAGGTGATGTGCCAGGACAATCGGATGGGCGACGTCGTCCCGCCCGACCATCCGATCGTGAACGAGACCGTGAAGGACTGCCTGCACGAGGCGATGGACCTCGACGGGCTGGCCGAGATCGTGGAGAGGATCGGGAGCGGCGAGATCCGGTTCGTGGCGGCGGAGACCCCGGCCCCCTCGGTCTTCTCTCACGAGGTGCTGAACGCGGGGCCGTTCGCCTTCCTGGACGACGCGCCGCTCGAG
>DASUTZ010000113.1:0-13546 GCA_036374295.1 Actinomycetota bacterium | reverse complement strand
CCTCACCGTGGGAGGCGGTTGTCGAGGATGTTCACGAGCTGCAGCCACCCTGTCTGGTTGCCCGTCGCCAGGGGCATGAAGCACACGTAGCCGTCACGGTTCGCCCCCGTAGCCGTGTCGATCGCCTGCGCGAACTCCACGAGCACGGGCAACGCGAGGTCCTCGATCAGGATGGGCTCTTCGAAGGGTGGAGCGCACCCACCCACCGGCTCCGTGGCTCCCGCGGGCGATCCGGTCAGGAGCGCCCCCGCCACGGTCGCGACCATCGCGATCCGAGCGAACGATCTCTTCAGCCTTCTCATCTCCACACCTCCTGTTCGGGTCATCTGGAAGCGTTCTCACCCTGGCTGTCGAGCCTCACCTCCCCTCCCCGGCCAATGCGTCACAGAGGGGCCTGTACCTCTCCTCCAGGTCGAGGGGGCCTGCCGGATGCGGCCCGCGGACCTCGAGCTCCTCGACCTCGACGGAGAGCTCCTCCCCGGTCCGAAGGTCCTCCACGATCGTCACGAGGAGCACCACCTTCCCAGCGTCCCGGATCAAGACCCCGCCGCCGGGGAGCATCTGCCGGAAGGGCAGGCCGACGAAAGCCTCCCGGAACACGCGCGTGATCGTCCCGGCCTCCTCGTCGATCACCGCCTCGAACGGCTCGCTGAAGAACGTGAACGCGTCGCGCTCGGTCGTGGTGACGCCGTTGTCCGGGTTGGTCGAGGTGATGACCAGATTGACGTGCTCCTTCAGCGTCCCGTCGGTGAACAGCGTGATCGTGCCCTTCGCCTGGGACGAGGTCAGCACCTCGAGGCCGCACACCTCGAGGATGAACGGGTCTGGGAACGGACCCGCCTCGAACTCGAAGCGCTCGAACGAAAGTGGCTGCTCCGCGCCCACCGGGGCAGCCGCCACGAGGAGCGCCGCCAGCACCAGAGGAACAACGAGCAGCTCCCGCATGTCGCCTCCTTTCCGGGCCGCCGATCGGCCCCTCGACGCCGCCCTGCGTCAGGGGAGAGCGTCGAGGGAGGCGCTCAAGGTCCTCTCCAGAGCGAATCAAGGAGGCCCGGATGGTCGCACCGAGGTGTTCTTGAGCCGTCCTTGAGCGACGTCGCGCAACGTTGGCGCGGCCGCGTCGATACGTGTCTGCCTCAGACCCGGGCCGGGTCCGGATTCCCAAGGGAGCGGCGCGAGAGTATGGTTCGATTGGTGCGGTACCAGGTGCTTGGGCCGATCCGGGCATCGACGGATCGGGGCTTCGTCGAGTTGGGCGGCCCGAAGCAGCGGCTCGTGCTGGCGTTGCTGCTCGCCGACGCCAACCATGTCGTCGCCGAGGACCGGTTGATCGACGGCGTCTGGGGGGAGGACGCACCGGAGGGCGCCCGCCACACCCTCCAGACCTACATCTCGGAGCTGCGCAGCCTCCTCGACGATCAGATCGCCCGCGAGGGCAAGGGATACCGACTCGCGGTCGACCCCGACGCGGTCGACGCCCACCGATTCGATTCGCTCGTCGAGGCCGCTCGGGAGCGGCTCGGCGACGCCCCGGCCGGCGCAGCGGAGCTGCTCCGAGAGGCCCTGGCCCTCTGGAACGGGGAGCCCTACGCGGATCTGGGGGATGCACCCGGGATGCTTCCGGAGGTCTCCCGACTCCAGCAGTCGCGCCTGAGCGCGGTGGAGGATCGCGTGCGAGCGGACCTCGAGTGCGGGCGACACGTCGAGCTCGTCGCCGAGCTCGAGGCGCTCACCCGGGAGCATCCCTACCGTGAGCGGCTGCGGGAGCTCCACATGCTGGCGCTCTACCGCTGTGGCCGGCAGGCCGACGCGCTACGCGCGTTCGAGCGTACCCGCGACTTGCTCGCCGACGAGCTCGGGATCGACGCGTCCCCCGAGCTCCGGTCCCTCCACCGGCAGATCCTCGTCCAAGACCCCGAGCTCGTCCCGGCCACGGGCCCAGAGGACCGGCCCGCCCACGGTGCGACGGAGGAAGCAGGCCCGGCGGGCTTCCACGTGGTTCGCGGCTTCGAGCTTCGAGAGCGGGTGGGCTCCGGGGACTTCGGCGTCACGTACCGCGCCTATCAGGCCTCGGTCGGGCGTGAGGTCGCGATCAAGGTTATCCGGCCGGAGTATTCCAACGCCCCCTCCTTCGTCCGAGGGTTCGAGCCCCGCACCCGTCGCATCGCCGAGCCCAGCCACGCGAACGCTCTGCCGCTCCTCGACTCATGGCGCGATCCGGGAGGCGCCTACCTGGTGACCCCGTGGGTGCCGGGGGGGAGCGTCCGGCGTGCCCTTCGGCACGGTCCGTGGAGCCTGGCGGCGACCCTCCGGATGCTCGAGCAGGTTGGCGCCGCCATCGCCTCCGCCCACCGGCACGGAGTGGTTCACGGCAACATCAAGACCTCCAACGTCCTGCTGGACGATGAGGGCAACGCGCTCCTCACGGACTTCGCCATCGTGCCACGGGCCGTCGACGCGGCGGGGGCCCCGCAGACCGCGGCGCCCGCCTCCGTCAGCCCCGAGGAGCGACGAGGGCAGCCTCTCTCGCCGGCCTCGGATCTCTACGCGCTTGCCGTGCTGGCCGTGGAAGCCCTCACGGGAGCAACGGGGCCGACCGAAAACCCCGCCTCCGGACTCGCAGCGGCTCGGCCGGACCTGCCTCCTGGGCTTCAGTCGGTGCTGGCTCGGGCCACCGACCCCGACCCGCACCGGCGTCAGGCTCGGGTCGAGGATGTGCTCCGTGAACTGCGCCGTGCCGCGGGCACCGACGCGGTGGCGATGGTCGAGCTCGTGGAGGACTCGGAACCGGTCCGGAACCCGTACAAGGGCCTGCAGCCGTTCGGGGAGGCGGACGCGCTCGACTTCTTCGGACGAGAGGCCTTGACGGATCGGCTGGTGGAGGCCGTCGCGACCCGTCGACTCGTGGCCGTCGTGGGTCCCAGTGGAAGCGGCAAGTCCTCGGCGGTGCGGGCGGGCCTGCTCCCCGCGCTTCGAGCGGGAGCGGTGCCCGGGTCTCGGGCCTGGCTCGTCACCGAGATGTTCCCCGGTTCCTATCCGTTCGAGGAGCTGGAGGTGGCCCTGCTGCGGATCGCGATCGACCCGCCGGACGGGCTGCTGGCCGAGCTCATGGCCGACGATCGGGGGATGCTTCGAGCGATCAAGCAGATCCTGCCGGGAGATGACAGTGAGCTGGTCCTCGTGGTCGACCAGTTCGAGGAGCTGTTCAGCCTCACCGCCCGTTCGGATCTGCGCCAAATGTTCCTCGACGGCCTGGTCGCGCTGGCTGAGGACGCTCGAGGTCGTGTTCGCATCGTGCTGACGCTTCGGGCCGACTACTTCGACCGCCCCCTCGAGCACCATGCGTTCGGAGGGCTGGTCAGGGCAGGCCTGGTTCCCGTGACGGTTCCATCTCCCGAGGAGCTGGCCCGAGCGGTGTCCGGGCCGGCCGAGCGGGTCGGCGTCGAGTACGAGCCCGGGCTGGTCGCCGCCATCGTTCGAGACGTCGTGGATCAGCCCGGCGGCCTGCCGCTCCTCCAACACGCCCTGACCGAGCTCTTCGCACGCCGCGACGGCCGGACCCTCACGGCTGCCGCCTACCGTGAAACCGGTGGAGTCCTCGGAGCGCTGGCACGCCGGGCGGAGGAGGTCTACGGCTCACTCCCTCCGGCCGGCCAGGAGGTTGCCAAACAGGTCTTCCTCCGGCTGGTCTCCGTCGATGAACACGCCCAAGACGCCCGGCGCCGTGTGAGCCGTCGCGAGCTCGCCGGCCTCGGAGCCGACCCCAAGGCCATCGATCGGGTCGTACGGCAATACGGAGCCCATCGTCTGCTCTCCTTCGACCGCGATCCCGTGACGCGAGGCCCCACGGTCGAGGTCGCCCACGAGGCGCTGTTCCGCGAATGGGGCTCCCTTCGCCGCTGGATCGAGAGCCGCCGCGAGGACCTGCTCCTCCACCGGCGCCTGGCCGCAGCGGTCTCCGAATGGAGAGACGCCGGCCGCCTGGACGACTACCTCCTGGGGGGAGGCCGTCTGGAGGAGTACGAGCGGTGGGCGGCGACCACGAGACTGACCCTCACGGAGGAGGAGCGCGCGTACCTCGCCGACGGCCGTGCCCGCGAGGATCGGCGATCGGCGAGACGCCGGCGACGCCGGCTCGGCATCGTCGGGGGCTCGATCGCAGCCGCGCTCGTCGCCTCGACCCTGGCGTTGGTCGCGCTCGTGCAGCGCGATCGAGCGGCGGAGGAGCGATCCGCTGCCGAGGCGCAGGCGACCCTGGCCGATGCTCGTAGGCTCGCCACACAGGCGCTCTCCGAGGAACGGCTGGACCGCTCACTGCTGTTGGCGCTCGCGGCCGTTCGACTGGACGACTCCACGGAGTCTCGGCGATCCCTCCTCGCAGGTCTGGTTCGCAGCCCCGACGCGATCGGCATCATGCAGGGGCCGGGCCGCTTCCTGGAGAGCATCGCGATCTCGCCCGACGGTCGGATCCTCGCGGTCGCGAGCTCGACGGGGGACCTCGCCTTCTTCGACGCGGAGACCCGCGGACGGCTGGGTCAGCCGGTACACCTCGAGGGGACGGTCGACCGTTCTTCTGGATCGCTGGTGTTCAGCCCGGACGGCCGGACTCTGGTTGTCGCCACCCAGGGGCCTGGAGATGCACCATCGCACCTTGACCTGGTCGACGTGACCGATCGAACGATCGAGCGCATCGAGCTGCCTCCCGGGGTGGGCGCGGAGTCGGTGGCGGTGTCGCACGACGGCGCCACCCTTGCGGCCGCCACGCACGAGTTCCCGAAGGGCGCCAACCCCTTCGGACCGCCTCCCCGCAAGGCGGTCCTCCTCTTCGACGCGAGGACCGGTGCTCTCCAGGGCCGGCTGTCGCTCTCGCGTCGGGACCTTGAGGGACCCACGCTCAACCTCGCCTTCCTCCCCGGTGACGCTCGCCTAGTGACCTCCACGGATCGGGGGACGACGGTGCTGTGGGACGTCGCGCACCGCGAGCCCGTCCGGAGCTTCGACGTCGGAGGTCCCATGGGGATGAGCCCTGATGGAAGCCGAGCAGCCATTGGCGGAGAGGATGGCTCGCTCATTGTGCTCGATCTCAAGTCCGGAGAGCAGCGTGATCTCGTCGGAGGGCACGACGCCCCGATCACCGCCGTCGTCTTCGACCCGAACGGGACCTTGATCGCGACGACGAGCGCGGATCGAGCGGCGATGGTGTGGGACCTCGAATCGGAGCTCCCTCCCTGGGCGCCAGCCGGCGGGCCCACGATGACCCTTCCTGGGCACGCCGGGACGGTCTCGGATTCGGTCGTCGATCCGGATGGCGAGACCCTGTACACCTCCGGTCATGACGGGCTCGTCATCGTCTGGGACCTCGGGGGACGAAGGCGCTTCGGGCGACGGTTGGACCGCGGGATCGGGGCGGCCGAGTACTCGCAGATCTCGGCGCTGAGTCCCCAGGGCGATGTCCTCGCCGTCCCACAGGCGGACGGAACGATCCTCCTCTGGGACGTCGCAACCCAAGAAGAGCTCGGGAGGCTGGCCGCCACGGGAGACGTACCCGTCAACGGGCTGGCGTTCAGCCCCGACGGGCGAACGATCGCGTCCACGGGGGCGTCGGGGATCGTGGTCCTGCGGAACGTCGAGACGGGTTCGACGATAGCGAGGCTGCGTCCTCGGCCGAAGCCGCAGGGAGGCGGGTGGTGGGTGACGTTCAGCCCGGACGGCACGCGCCTCGCAACCACGCACAGCCCCGATCCGGCCGGCCTCCGAACGAGGGCCATCGTGTGGGACGCGAGAGCTCGCCGGCCGCTGAAGGAGCTCGATCTCGAGGGTGGCGCCGCGGAGATCGACTTCAGCCCCGACGGACGGCTCCTCTCCATCGTGACGTGTTGCGCGGACGGCGTCAGCGACGTGGGTGTATGGGAGGTGGCCACGTGGCGGCGGATCCTCTCTCCCGATCTCGACTCCCTGGTGCTGCAAACCGATTTCTCCCCGGACGGCGGAACGCTCGTGGCCGGTGACTTCGACGGCAACGTCACCTTCTGGGACATCGCGTCCCGCCGCCCGGACGGTTCAGGCCTCACGGGCCTCCAGGAGGTGATCAGCGTCGACGTCAGCCCCGACGGCTCTCTCGTGGCCGCGGCCGACTCCACCGGAGCCGTGGGGGTGTGGCGCTACCCCTCGCGAGACAGGATCGGCACCTTCCCGGCGACGGACTTCCCGGCGAACGTCGCCTTCACCGCCGACGGACGTCGTCTCGCCGTCGTCCACATCACCGACGCCGCGTTCATCTGGGACCTCGATACGGCCTCCTGGAAGCGGCACGCCTGTCTCGTCGCCGGCCGCAGCCTCAGCAGGGACGAATGGCGGGCGCTCCTGCCCGATCGTCCGTACGCTCCACTCTGTCCCGGCTGACTCGCGGCATGGGGGAAGACGGCTGGGGGATGAGCCAGCCTAGGCTGCCCGGCCCTTGTTCCGGGCGCAGGTCCTCTTTACACTCCCGCGGAGATGACCTCCGGCCCGGAGCCACCCGATTCCCCCCACTTCGAGGACGCCCTCGAACGCATCCTGAACGAGGGTGCGCCCGAGATCGTCACCGACCTCCCGAGCAAGGTGCTGGCCACGAAGGAGGGAGCGACGTTCCTCTACGCCGACTCCGAGGGGCACCTCGACGACCGGCACGAGCTCGGCCTGGGCTTCTACCACCTCGACACGAGGTTCCTCTCGTACTTCCGCTTCAAGCTGTCGGGGCGGGACCCGATCCTGCTCTCCTCCTCGGCCGAGCGCGCGTACATGGCCCACATCGACATGACGAACCCCGCGCTCTACGACGGCGACGGGCGGGTGGCGGCCGCCCAGCAGAGCCTCAACGTCCGGCGGATCCGCGCCGTCGGCGACCGCCTGTTCGAGAAGACGAGGATCAAGAACTACAACGCCCGGGCGGTGGAGGTGGACGTGACGTACACGTTCGGCGCCGACTTCGCCGACATCTTCGAGGTCCGGGGCCTGCGCCGGCAGCGGCGCGGGCACCACGAGCCCCCCAAGGCCGAAGGCCGTTCGATCTCGTTCACGTACGTGGGGGAGGACGATGTGCAGCGGACGACGCGCATCGCGTTCGGGGCCGAGCCCGACCGGATGGAGGTGCGGGGCGACGTCGTGGAGGCCACGTTCGGGCTCAGCATCCCGTCGGGCGAGACCCGGGTCCTGTCGCTGCAGGTCCAGCCGATCGTGGGCCCGGGCCGTGAGCTCCCGGCGCGCGGCTACGACCCCACGATCCACGAGCTGCGGCGCTCCTACGAGTCGTGGGAGCGCGAGTCCACGAGGATCCGCACCGACAACGAGCTCTTCAACGAGCTGCTCCGTCGGGGGCTCCGGGACCTGCGGGCCCTCTGGATGAGCGCCGACGGCGGAGCGACCCTGGCGGCCGGCATCCCCTGGTACGTCTCGCCGTTCGGCCGCGACGCGCTCATCACCTCGCACCAGCTCCTGATGGTGAACCCGCAGCTGGCCCGCGAAACCCTGGCGCTGCTGGCGTCGCTCCAGGCTCGGGAGCGGGACGACTGGCGGGACGCGGAGCCCGGGAAGATCCTCCACGAGATGCGTCGGGGCGAGCTGGCCGGGGCCGGCATGATCCCGCACACGCCGTACTACGGCTCGGTTGACTCGACGCCGTGGTTCCTGATTCTCCTGGCCCAGTACCACCGATGGACGGCCGACACCGAACTCGTACGCGAGCTGATGCCGGCGGCCGAGGCGGCGCTGGCCTGGATCGACGACCACGGCGACCTCGACGGGGACGGCTTCGTCGAGTACCTGCGCCGGTCGGACCGCGGCCTCGAGAACCAGGGGTGGAAGGACTCGTGGAACTCGGTGGTGCACCGCGACGGGACGCTGGCCAAGCCCCCGATCGCCCTCGTGGAGGTCCAGGCCTACGTGTACATGGCGAAGGTCAGGATGGCCGGCCTCTTCGCCTCGCTCGGCGACCACGCCCGGGCGGTCGCCCTCAGGGACGAGACCACCGTCCTCCGGAAGCGATTCAACGACGAGTTCTGGATGGAGGACGAGGGGTACTTCGCGGAGGCGCTCGATGCGAAGAAGCGCCAGGTGCGTGCGATCACGTCGAACCCGGGGCACGCGCTCTACTGCGATGCCGTCGAGCCGGCGAAGGCCGAGGCCATCGCCCAGCGGCTCTTCGCCCCCGACATGTTCTCGGGGTGGGGGATCCGGACGTTGAGCAAGTCGGAGCGGGCCTACAACCCGATGAGCTACCACAATGGCTCGGTCTGGCCCCACGACAACGCGCTGATCGCGGCGGGCCTGAAGCGGTACGGCTTCGTGGAGGCCACGAACCGGGTGGCCACCGCGATGTTCGAGGCTGCGATCACGATGGACTACATGCGCCTGCCGGAGCTCTTCTGCGGGTTCGTGCGGCGCTCTCCCAACCGGCCCGTCCAGTACCCGGTGGCGTGCTCGCCGCAGGCCTGGGCGGCCGGCGCGCCGTTCCTCCTGCTCCAGGCGATGCTCGGGGTCTCGGCTCGGGCCGACGAGAACCTGCTCACGATCAACAAGCCGCATCTCCCTCGGTGGCTGAACGAGGTCGAGCTGCGGAACCTCCGCGTGGGGGAGAGCACGCTCTCGCTGACGTTCCGCCGCGAGGGTGAGGTCACCGCCTTCACGCTGGCCTCCAAGGAGGGCGACGTCCGCGTCGTCATGGAGGAGTAGGGGGTCAGCGGAGGCAGGGGCCGGTGTCGGTGGGCTCGGTCCGGCCGATCCCGCGCTCGACCCGGGGCAGCGCCTCGGTCGACGTGAGGGCGTAGCCCACGTCGTCGTTGCCGACCGACGCCGCGAACACGATGCCCGCCACGTCGCCGTCCGCCGTGACGAAGGGGCCGCCCGAGTTCCCCGGCCGGACCTCGGCCTGGAGCTCGTACACCTCGCGCGACACGGTGTCCCGCCCGTAGATGTCCCGTCCCACGGCCTGCATGACCCGTCGCACGGCCGCCGGGCCCACCGTCAGCCCGCCGCCCTGTGGGTAGCCGAGCACGGCCGCGCCCTGGCCGCGGTCCAGGTTCCCAGCCAGCAGGTCGAGCGGGGCCGCGGGTGTCGTGGCGATCCGCAGCACCGCCAGATCGAGGTCCGGGTCGAAGAGCACGGTCGTGGCGTCGATCGAGCCGCCGCTCTGCTGCTGGACCTGCGGGGCGTCCACCCCCGCGACCACGTGCGCGTTCGTCACCGCGTAGCCGTCGGCCACGATGAAGGCGGTCCCCGCCTGGATCCGGTCGCAGGCCCTCCCCACGACGCGCAGGGTGCTCGGGGCGGCGGCGTCCACAGCCCGCCCCACCTCTCCGCGGCTGGGCCCCTCCACCGGGCCGGCCGGGGCCGGAGGCAGCCCCTGGAAGACCTCGGGGAAGCCGAAGCGATCGAGGAAGCTCCGGACCTGGGCCAGGATCGAGGGCGGGCGCGGCAGCATCGCGTCGATCCCGCGGACGATCGAGGACGCCCGGATCTCGCGCGACAGCGCCGGGATCGGACCCTGGACCAGGTTGAAGGCGAGGAACCAGACCACGAGCAGCGTGGAGACGGCGGCTACGCCCACGCCTGCCCACGAGTCCACGACGCCGAGGTGGCTCCGTCTGGCCGCCGTCCAGGCCCGGGTCCCGATCGCCCACCCCGCAGCGTCGAACAGCCCGGCGATCAGGAGCAGCGAGCCGAGCGCGATGAGCGACTGCCACGCGGGATCGTCGGCGAGCGAGGCGAGCTGCGGGGCCAGGACCGCGCCCACGACGAGCCCGACGAGGAGGCCCCCGAACGTGATCACCTGCAGCATCGCGCCTCTCCGGAATCCGTTCACGACCGAGAGGGCCAGCAGGACGAGGATCGCCGCGTCGAGCAGGTTCACGGGCACCCATCCTGGCACACCGTGACAGGCCTCCGGCCGTGCGGTAGGTTCCGGCGCGATGTCCCGGAACCGAGCCGCGGCGCTCGCGATCGCCCTGTCGGCCGCGGCGCTCGCAGGCCTCCCGCTCGCCTCGGAGGCCCACGCCGCCCGGGCCGACCTGGGCCTGGCCGTCCGAGCGCCCGGCCCCTCGCCGGTGGGCTCGCCCGTCTCCCTCGCGATCGAGGTCACGAACGCCGGCCCCGACGCCGAGCCGGAGGCGATGCTCGAGGTGACCCTGCCCGCGGGCCTCGTCCTCGCGTCCGCGCTGCCCGAGGTGGGGTCGTGCGTCCCGGGCCCCCCCGTGGCCTGCGCGCTGGGGTCGGTCGGGCCCGGCGAGACCGTGACCGTCGCCGTCGAGGCCAGTCCGGTGAAGCCCGGAGCGCTCGAGGGCTCGGCGGCGGTCTCGGGGGTGGTGGCCGGAGCCCACGAGGCCGCCCTCGTCGTCGAGGCCACCGGCCAGCCGTGCACGATCGAGGGCACTGAGGGCGACGACGAGCTCCAGGGCACGCAGGGGCCGGACGTGATCTGCGGCCTGGGCGGCGACGACGTCCTGCGCGGCCGGGGCGGCGACGACGAGCTCCTGGGGGGCGCGGGCCGGGACACCGCCGACTTCTCGGCGTCTCTCGGCGGTGTGCGGGTCGACCTGGCCGCCGGGACGGCTCACGGGGAGGGTGCGGACGTTCTCGCGGAGATCGAGGACGCGACCGGATCGGCGCACGACGATCTCCTCGTCGGCTCCGCGGAGGGCAGCACGCTCTCCGGCGGGGGAGGGAACGACGTGGTCCTGGGCGAGGGTGGAGACGACGCCCTCCTGGGCGGGGAAGGCGGCGATCACCTCGACGGAGGGGCGGGGTCGGACGCGATCGACGGGGGCCCGGGCGCCGACACCTGCCTGCTCGGGGCCGACGGCGGGACGAGGACGGCGTGCGAGGCCGCGCCCAACCCCTTCGACCCGCGCGACGTGCGAGGGCCGCTCGACCTGAAGCGGGTCCGGGGCCCGAAGGGGACGTCCCAGCTCACGTGGAACCTGCGGACGCGCCCTCGCTGGACGAAGAAGCTCGCCTGGGACAAGGCATACCTCCTGGTGTGGATCGATGCCCGGGGAGGCCCCCAGCCCGACCACGTCGCGGTGATCCGGTCCACGGGCCGGCGGATGATCGGGCGCCTCTTCCGCGTGAGCCCCGCGGGACGGGAGCGGCAGATCGGCAAGGTGCGGGCCTGGAAGCGGGGGAAGCGGGGGGCGGCCGTGCGGGTGGCCCTCCACAAGGTCACGGTGGGGCCGGACCGGTTCTCCTACCGGTGGAGCGCCCAGACGATGTTCACCGGCCCGAGGTGCCGGCGGGTGTGCCTGGACTCGTCGCCCGGGCCCGGGGAGATGTTCCTCCGGCCGCTGCCGGGGGCCTGAGCCACCGGGCCGCCGAGACGCCGAGGGCGATCGCGGCCGCGGCCCCGATCAGGGCGAGCGCCAGGGGGAGGGGGTCCGCGGGCGGCAGGGACGGCGGACGGCTCTCGGCCCAGAGCGAGGCCGCGGCCGCGGCCGCGATCGCCCCGTTCCTGATGAGGAGCGAGCGCACGCTCCGCACCCGCCTCCGTCCGAAGCAGGCGCAGGGGGCCTCGCCGCCGCCGCGGGCTCGCAGGAGCGCCGCGGAGGCGGCGGCCAGCAGCGCCAGGGCCACCGCGCCCGCGGCGGCGGCGAGGCCGGCCAGCACGAGCACGACGACGACCGCCTCCAGCGCCGGCGCGCCCACCGCCGCGACCGGCTCCATCGGGCCCAGCCGGTAGCCGGGGAGTGTCCCTCGCCAGACGGTCCAGTGGAGGAGCTTCCCGGCGACGGCCCAGGCGAAGACCGCCGCCACGATCCCGGCGGCGAGCGCGCCGACCGAGGCCGCGTCGAGGGGGGCGAACGCGGCGGCGCCGAGCGCCACAGCGGAGAGCACCACGAGCGCCGCCGCGTTCGCCCCCCGGGGGAGGGCCGACACCGCGATCCGCTCCAGCCGATCGATCACCCCTCGGACCTCGTCCGAGGTCCGTGTCGACGCCACGGCGGTCAGCGACAGGCCGCGGGCCAGCCCGAACGGCGCCAGCACGAGCGCCCCGATCCACGGATCGCCCGACGCCAGCGCCACCGCGGACACGGCTACGAGCGTCCCGTGCCGCAGGTACGTCAAGAACCCGACCCCGAGCCCCAGCCCGTAGGCGAAGGCCGCGCCGCGGGGCCCGAGCCGGCCCCGCCACCACTCCGGGACCTGCCGCCTCCGCTCGGGCACGGGCACGGGCAGCCCGAACGCCTCGCGCAGGGCGTAGGCCCCGGCCACGAGCGCCACGGCCCACAGGCCGGCGCCGCCCCAGGGCCCGCCCAGGAGCGCGCCCCCTCCGCCCAGGACCGCCCCGAACGCCGCCGCCGCCAGCCCGGCCCCCAGCGCGTGCAGGGCCACGCTGACCCCCCAGCCGGTTCGGCGTCCCCCGTGCACGACGGGGGTGATGGTCCCGGCCATCGACATCCCTCAGGGGCCGAACAGGGCCGACAGCCCGGCGATCAGCGACGCGGTGAGCGCCACGATCAGGAGGGGGAGGCTCAGCACCGGATCTCGGTCTCGATGTAGGTGATGCAGAAGACGCGGCGCCCGCCGTGGCAGTAGCCGACCAGCGAGGCGTCGCCGTTGATCCTCGTCCGGGAGCGCGAGCAGCAGTCCACCACCCGGCGGATCCGCCCCCCGCAGCACCGGTCCCAGGTCCCCTCGAGCACGACGGGCTTCGTGAACGGGTACCGCTCGGCGACGATCCCTTCACAGATCCTGCGGCGCCGCTGAGACCGAGACGTGTAGATCCTCCCGTCGTCGTCGACCGGGTAGCCGTGAACGGGGTGGACCGGGAAGCCGTACCGGTCGATCCTCGTGTTGGGGAAGTAGGGGTGCGGGCACGAGCCCGTGGTGAAGATGTGGCCGCAGATGTGGTAGGCCTCCGCCCGCTCGGGGTCGAGGGCGGCCACCACGAACGAGCCGCCCGCCATCGCCACGAGGGTCCCCCCGATGCGCCCCAAGAACGACCGGCGGCTCGTCCGCCGGGCCAGGCCGCGGCCGAGCCGCTCCACCGCTCCCATCAGGAAGCGGCCTCCAGGCGGCGCCGGGCCGTGTCCACCAGCCCCTCCATCTGCTCGAGGGTGTTCACGGTGCCCTTGGCCCGGACCGCGCCCGCCGCGTCCAGCACGACGGCGAACGGGGTCCCGGGGACGTCGTAGAGCTCGGCCACCCCGGGGGCGCCGGCCACGGGGACGCGAGGGTCGCGCTCCCGGTAGACGCGGAGCGCCTCGGGCCGGTCGTCGTCCACGAGGACGAGCGGGTGGAGGTCGCCGGCCCTCGCGGCGGGCGCCACCCCCGGGAGGACCTCGCGGCAGATCGGGCAGCCGGGCGAGACGAAGAGCAGGAGGGTCGGGGCGCCGGGGCCGCCCACGCGGCGCGCGGCGCCCTCGAGGTCGACGACCTCGGCCGGCGGCGGCATCTCTCCCAGCGGCGGTCCCTCCTCGTCGACCTCGAGGGCGCCGCGCGGCCCCAGCCGCATGTGGAGGACGCCGATCTGGCGGGCCAGCGCGGCCACGAGCAGGGCGAGGAGCAGGACCAGGCC
>DASUTZ010000112.1:0-7463 GCA_036374295.1 Actinomycetota bacterium | reverse complement strand
CGGGCAGGCCTGTCGTCAGCGCCCTCTCCGTGGCGATCAGGGCCTCGCCCAGCCAGGTGAACGTCTCGGCCACGACGAGGTCGATGCCGACATCCATCTGCACCTCGAGCTGGCGGTCGAACAGCGCGCGGACGCGGTCGGGTGACGCCGGGTCGGCCGGGTCGTACGCCCACGTCAGGCTGAGGTTGCCCGCCACGAGCGCGTCGCCCTCCTTCGCCACCGAGCGCGCCACCTCCACCGCCGCTCGGTTGATGTCGTCCACGCGCCCGGCCAGCCCGACGGTGGCCAGCTTCTCTTCGCTGGCGTAGAAGGTGAGCGCCTGGAGGATCTCGGCCCCGCTCCGCAGGAATTCGCGGTGGAGCTGGGCCAGCGCGTCGGGGTTCGTGATGCTCACCTCCGGCGTGAAGGGCCCCGCACGCACGTAGCCTCGCTTCTCCAGCTCGAGCAGGTAGCCGCCGTCGCCGAGGACCACGCCGTCCTCGAGCCGCTCCAGCAGGCCCTTCATCGGATCCCCCTTCGGCGCAGGTCGCCCAGGACCCGGCGCGCCGCGTTGTAGCCGGGCGCCCCGGTCACGCCGCCACCCGGGTGCGCCCCCGCGCCGCAGAGGTACAGGCCGTGGATCGGGGTGCGGTAGCCGCTCCAGCCGGGGACCGGCCGCATGAAGAAGAGACGGTCGAGGCTCAGGTCGCCGTGGAAGATGTTCCCCTCGGTGAGGCCGTAGGTGCGCTCCAGGTCGAGCGGGGTCAGGACCTGGCGCGCGAGCACCGAGCCGGGCACGTTGGGCACGGACCGCGCGATCGTCCCGATCACCCGGTCGCCGAGCTCCTCCCGCCGCTCGTCCCATGTCCCTTCGGCCAGCCGGTAGGGCACGTACTGGACGAAGCACGTCATGACGTGGGTGCCCTCGGGGGCGAGGGTGGGGTCCACGTTCGAGGCCACGACGCAGTCCACCCAGAGGGAGTCGCTCAAGAGGCCGCGCCGCGCGTCGTCGGCCGACCGTTGCGCGAAGTCCAGCGACGGCACCAGGGTGAACAGGGCGCGGCGGCCGGGGTCCGCGTCCGCCGGGAGGCCGACGACGCGCGGCTCCTCGCTCAGCGCGAGGTTGACCTTGGCGCAGGGGCCGTCCATCCGGATCGCCTCGACGTCGGCCCGGAAGTCGTCGGGCAGCTCCTGCTTCTCCACGAGCCCCAGGAACGTGCGCCTGGGGTCCGCGTTCGACAGCACGACGGTCGCCTCGAGCTCCGTGCCATCGGTCATGGCCACGCCGGTCGCGGCCCCGTTCCGGACGAGCACGCGCTCCACCTCGGCCTCGGACCGGATCTCGGCTCCCGCCTCCCGCGCCGCCGAGGCCAGCGCCTGCGTGATCGCCCCCATCCCTCCGATGACGTGCCCCATGTACCCCTGCGCGTCCTCGGGCCCGCCCGAGAGGAGGTGGAAGATCAAGCCCACCGCCGACCCCGCCTCGAAAGGCCCGCCGTGCTTCCCATAGAGGTTGTTGGCGAGCAGCAGGGCGCGGACCTCCTCGGACTCGAACCGCCGACGCGCGAGGTCCGCCAGCGACCCCGTCAGCAGGGAGACGAGCCCGGCCGCGTCGCGCGAGTTGACCTTGCGCAGACGCCGCCACGCGCGGAGGAGGTCGGGCAGACGGCGCACGCCACGCGCGTCGAGGTCGGGCGGCGGCTCTAGGAAGTAGGGCTGGAGGTACCTCGCCAGCCGCTTCAGCTCGGCGTCGAGGTCCACGAACGCCCGCGCATCCTTGGGCGAGCGCCGTTCGATCCCGGCTGCCGTCCTCCCCACGTCGTTCCACCAGGCCAGCGGCTCGCCGCCTTCGAACGCGACCTGCAGGCCCGGCTCACACGGCACCATCCGCAGGCCGTGCCTCGGGAGGTCGAGACCTCGGATGATCTCGGGCCGCAGCATGCTGGCGATATACGAGGTGGTGGAGGCACGGACGCCCGGGGCGATCTCCTCGGTGACGCAGGCTCCGCCCACGATCTCGCGCCGCTCCAGGACGAGGGTCCGCAGGCCCCGTCGCGCCAGGTAGGCCGCGGCGACCAGGCCGTTGTGCCCACCGCCCACGACGATCGCGTCGTGGGGACCGGCTCGCGACATGCCTCCCCCAGACGCCGGCCTGCTCAGGTCGGCCCAGGGACTATACCGGGGAGGCGAGACGGCCGCTCAGGCGAGCGCGGCGACCACCGCGGTGAGCACGCCGACCGTCGTCAGGTTGGCCGCGAAGACGACCCGAAAGGTATGGGACTTGAGCTCAGCGGTCATCCTCCGCTCGAGATCGAGGAGGTCCTGTTTCGTAGCGAAGTTCGGGTAACCCCCAGGCGGCAAATGGGCCATCAAGATGACGGCCTCCTCCTCGCCCAGAACCTCCACGACTCGGTTGTACAGCTGGTGCCTGGCGCGCTCATCGACGGCCATTATCTCCCCCTTGGTGTCGTGAGGGGGAGTGCTCCGATCGTATCGGCCGCGTCCGACATGGAGCGGGGCCGCGCCGGCCCCTCAGGAGAAGTTGGAATGGGCAAATCGTGGAGGGCTCAGCCCGCGTAGCCGTGGGCGGTGAGCCAGCCCAACGCGGCGCGGGCAGGGTCCCGGCCCTCCAGCTCGACCGAACGGTTCAGCGCGATGAGATCCTCGGCCTCGAGCCGGCTGGAGATGTCGTCGAGGAGGTCCCGCAACGGCGCCCCGTAGCGGCGGAGGACCTCCCCCCGCACGACCGGGACGACGTTCTCGGCGGGCTGGAGGCCCCGGTCGTCCTCCAGGAGGACGTATGCGTCCTCGCCCAGGTATCCGCTCGTGGTGAACAGCACGGCGACGTCGATCTCTCCGGCGTCCAGGAACCCGGCCGTCAGGGGACCGCCGGCGTCGGTGGGGACGAACTCCCGGAACCGGAGGCCGTACAGACGCCCGAGGCCTTGGAGGCACAGGGGACGCTCCGGGCACTCGGGGGGCCCGCCGATCACCAGCTCGCTCGCGTGGGGGGCGAGGTCGCTGATCCTCTCGAGCCCGTACCTTGCCGCCGTCTCCCGGGTCACAACGACCCCGTTCGCGTTCTGGGCGGGGGCCGCCTCCAGCACCGCGATCCCCCGCGCCGAGAGCTCCCGTTGGAGCGCTTGGTGGGAGGCGTCCACGTCCGCGGTCGCCGTCCCGCGCCCGTGCGTCATGAACTCCAGCGCCGTGCCTAGATACTCGGGGACGAGGTCGATCAGCCCCTCCTCCAGCGCCGGCTCCACCAGCTCTCGCGGACCGACCCGGAGGACCCGCTCGACCCGATAGCCGCGGAACGTGAGCGCCTGGGCGTAGATCTCGGCCAGGATCTCGCTCTCAGAGAAGTCGAAGGAGCCGATCGTGATCAGGTCCACCCCGGGGATGCTGGTCGTCTCGGAGGGCCGGCCCACGCACGCCGCGGCCAGGATCAGGATCAGGAGGAGCACGGCCCGGCACGCCCCCGGCCGGACCGTCTTCGATCGCGTCCCGAGGACGTCCGTCACGATCCGGAACACTACTCTTGTTGCTGAATGCGCAGAACCCACGAGCATCCGCTCCTGATGAACCGGCGGCTGGACGTCGTGACGGCCGCAGTTCTCCTCGCCCTGGGGACGATCCTGCTGGCCCTGATGGCCTTCGGGGAGACGAGGGAGATCCTCCAGGGCATCGACGATGCCGCCGCCCGGTGGTTCGTCTCCGTGCGGTGGGTCCCGCTGACGGGCCTGGCTCACCTCCTGAACCTGCTGGGGTCCGTGTGGGTCACCCTCCCCGTCCGGATCGCGGCGGGCGCCTACCTGGCGATCACGCGCCGGTGGTGGCACCTGCTCGCGTTCGCCTCGGCCATGCTCCTCTCGGAGGCGAGCGTCTCGATCCTGAAGGCCCTCTACGATCGCCCCCGGCCGGTCGGCTCCCTGGTCGAGACGAGCGGGGCCTCGTTCCCTTCGGGCCATGCGGTGGCGGCC
Source organism: Actinomycetota bacterium (assembly GCA_036374295.1). Lineage (GTDB taxonomy): Bacteria > Actinomycetota > UBA4738 > UBA4738 > CALAEC01 > DASUTW01. Next base: position 3,504 of record DASUTZ010000112.1, on the reverse strand, counting down.
TCGGTGACGACGGTGGCCCTGGTCATCGCGCTCTTCCCTCCCGCCGGACTCCATCGGTGGCTGTGGGGGGCCGCTGCAGCGGTGTTCGCCTTCGCCATGGCTCTGTCCCGCGCCTACCTCGCCGCGCACTGGCTCTCCGACGCGGTCACCGGGACCTTCCTCGGCGTGAGCATCGCCCTCGTGACCGCCCTGATCGTGGAGTGGATCCGGGGTCCCGACGTCGCGGAGGAGCCCGCTCGCGAGACCGTTCCTCGAGGCCCCGGGACGGGCTAGGCTTCGTCCGGGAGCTGACGCGTGGACAAGAGATCCCGGAAGCGTGCGTTCCGGATCGCGGAGATCGTCGTCTCCATCGCCATCGTGGTGGGGATCTTCGCCTTCGCCATCCCCAAGTTCGCCAGCTACGGTGATGTGTGGGCCGCGGTCCAGGAGATGACCTGGCTGGAGATCGCCACGCTCGTCGGCATCTCGGTGTTCAACATCGCCACGTACTGGCCGATGATGGTGGCCTCGATGCCCGGCCTGACCTTCGGCCAGGCCGCCGTCAACAACCAGTCCTCGAGCTCGATCGCGAACACCCTGCCGGGAGGGGGGCTCCTCGCGACGGGGGTCACCTACACGATGTACCGCTCGTGGGGTTTCACCAACACGCAGATCGGCCTCACCGCGCTCATCACCGGGATCTGGAACGCGTTCGTGAAGCTGGCCATGCCGGTGATGGCCCTGGCGGCCCTGGCCATCACGGGGCAGGGGAGCACCACCCTCCTCATCCCGGCCCTGATCGGTCTCGCCATCCTGCTGGCGGCCGTCGCGCTGTTCGCCGGGGTGCTGTGGAAGAAGTCGCTGGCCCGCGCCATCGGCGGCGGCCTGGGGAAGGTGGCCTCGGCGGCGCGAAGGGTGGTGCGAAAGCCCTCGGTTCACTGGGGCGAGGCCGCGGTCCGTTTCCGCAAGCAGACCCTCGGGCTGCTCTCGAGGCGGTGGCCCGCTCTCACCATCTCCGCGCTGGTCAGCCACTTCTCGCTCTATCTCGTGCTGCTGGTGGCGCTCCGGCACGTGGGGGTGTCCGATCAGGAGATCGGCTGGGCGCAGGCGCTCGGCGTGTTCGCCTTCGTCCGCCTGATCACGCTGGTACCGCTCACGCCCGGTGGCGTCGGCCTCGTCGAGCTGGGGTACATCGGAGGCCTCTACGTGGCCGGGCGGGACGCGGCCGACGTTCCCATCGAGCTGTTCCGGGCCCAGATCACCGCCGCCGTGCTCGTGTTCCGCACCCTCACCTACGCGCTCCAGATCCCGACGGGAGCGCTGACCTACGTCATCTGGCAGCGCAAGCGGAGCTGGCGGAAGCCCGTCCCTACGGAGGAGCCCCCCGAGACGGCGATGGCGGCGACCCCGGGCTGACCTATCCCGGGCAGTCCACCCCGGCCCCGCACAGGATGAGTCCGGCCTCGCGCAGCGCCTCCGCCCCCTCCGTTCGGGATACGAAGCTGAGCGCCTCCGTGGCCTGGAGCACCTCGGTGTACGAGCCGCCCTCGTGGAACCGGAACCGATAGGTCACGCACCCGCCCTCGAAGACGTAGTAGCGGTTCACGCTGAGGACGGGGGTCAGCGAGATCGGCTCCTCGTAGCGGGTCAGCGCGGGCTCGTCGCTGGGGACCTCCACCGCGCCGGAGAAGGCGCACCGTGGGGTGAGCGTGACGGTGACCGCCTGCTCGCCCGCGCGATCCGAGTAGAGCCAGAGCTCGGTTCGCCCCCGCTCGATGATCTGCCCCCCGTAGCTCCACCCCACCGGCAGCTCAGTGACGCACGGGATCTGGGTGGCGGAGGGCACCGACTGCGCGACCAGGACGAGCGCGTCCGTCGCGTCGGGCGGACAGGTCGGGATCGACTGCTCCGGCGTCCCGCAGCCCACCAGGGCAACCAGCGCGCCCATCGCGAGAACGCGCCTCACAGCGCCCCCGTCCGCAGGTTGTCGAGGAGGAGGCCCAGCGCGATCAGCGACCCGAGGATGGCCGCGAGCAGGACCCCCACCCGCTGGAGGCTCCACCGCTGGATCGAGATGGGCCGCCTTGCCTTGGCCAGCTTCCGGAACCGGCCCAGGATGTCCTCCCCCTGCTTGCGCCGCTCGCGCAGCAGGTTCCGGACCTGGGTGGGCATCGTCACGCCCTTGGTGGCCGCGAAGGCCTCGGTGATCTCCTCCTCGGAGAAGATCCGCAGGGCCCGTTCGTACACGGTGTCGGCGTCGGCGCTGAGGGCGAGGACGAGCATCATGTTGGCGAGATCCACGGCCTGCCTCCAGGGCGAGGGCCGGATCTCGCCGAAGGCCGGGTCGATCAGGAAGACCCGCTTTTCACGGACCATGATGTTGGCGGGCTTCACGTCCCGGTGTGCCAGGCCCGCGTCCCACATCGTGCGCACGGCGGCCAGCGCGTCGTCGATGAGGTCGTCGTCCACCTCCGCCTCGCTGATCTCGACCCCGCCCTCGAGGAACTCGGTGACGAGGAGGTACTCGCGCTCCGGCGTGATCTCCACGAACCCGTACGAGCGGGCGCAGGGGAGGCCGGCGTCATGCATCACGCGCAGCACGTAGTCCTCGTACTGCACGAGGCGGCGCACCGAGTTGTACGGCTTCTCGTCCTCCAGCGTGCCGTAGAGGATGGTCCGCCCGAGCTTGTACCAGCGGTCGGCGCGGAGATGCGACTTGGCGTAGAGCTTCCCGAAGAGGTAGCGATCCTTCTCCCCCTCGACCTCGATCCTCAGCGGGGTCGAGCCCCCGGAGCCGTGCAGGCCGAAGCGCTTCAGCTCGACCACGGCGATGCCCAGCTGCTCGGCGATCGCCTGCCGGATCGCCTCGCCCCGTCGCCCCCCGACGTCGAGGTGCGCGGCGCGGCCCTTCGTGTACGTCACGGGGAACACCGTGTTCGGCGTGAAGAACCGGTAGGCCACGAGCGGGATGCCGACGCCGATGATCAGGGCGAAGAGGACGTCCGACGGGTGATCCACCCCCAGGTAGATGCGAGAGAGCCCGAGCGCCCCGATGGCGATCCACGTCGCCCACTTGACGAGCCGGCGGGGACGGCCGGGCACGGCGAGGGTGTAGGTCACGCCGGCCAGGGCCACGGACAGCGCCGCCACCGGGCTCGACGGGGCGGCGAAGCCCTCCCACGGCCCGATGATCTCCACCCCCAGGGGCCGGGCCCGCGGGGCGATCAGGGACAGCTTGTTCACGAGCCAGGCCACGAGAAGGAGGGTCCCCAGGAAGATCAACAGGTGACGCCACCGCCGGACGGCGATCAGGACGATGAGGACGCTCCAGCGGATGATGCGCAGCGTCCACTCGGCCCCGAGCCCGTTCACGAACCGCATCACGGAGTCGAGCGGGTCGGATCTCAGCGTGACGAGCCGGCGCAGGAAGGCGTTCTCCGCGCGCTCCATCGATGCCCCGATGGGGAGGAAGAGGAGGAAGATCAGGAAGAGGGCCAGCGCGATGAACATCGCGACCCAGAGCCG
>DASUTZ010000111.1:0-2524 GCA_036374295.1 Actinomycetota bacterium | reverse complement strand
ACATCCGGGAGCGCGTCGCCAAGGGCAGGCCCATCCGGTACCTCGTGCCGGAGGGCGTGAAGAGCTACATCGAGAAGGCGGGCCTGTACCGATGAAGAGCCTGGAAGAGCTGATCGAGGAGATCAAGCGCGAGGCGCGCGGTGAGCCTCCGGAGGAGGCGCGGCTCGAGGCGCCGGTGTTCGAGGCCCCCGGGCCCGCTTCGGGTCCCGCGATCGAGCCCGAGGTCTTCGAGGCGTACGAGGAGTGGGAGCCCTGGCTTCTGGCCGAGGTCGAGCTCCAGGACGAGCCCCGGCCCGCGCCTCAGCCGGAGCCGGAGCCCGTCGAGCCGGAGCCGCCGCTGGAGCCCGAACCTCCGATCGTGGAGCCGCGCCCGCCGCTCCCCGACGAGCCCGAGGAGGACGACGAGGACGCGGGAGCGGCGGGCGCGGCCCCCACCGAGACGGACCCCGACGAGCTGGACTTCGACCATCTCCTGAACCTGGTGGGTGGCCCGCCCGCCCCGGCGCGGGAGGACCTCCGCCCCGCGAGGCCGCCCCTCGAACCCGAGTTCCTCGAGACCGAGCCCCTCGAGACCGAGCCCATGAGGACGCTCGAGGCACCTTCCCCGGAGCCCCTCCCCGAGCCGGTCCCCGAGGCCCGGCTCAGGCCCCGGGCGGCCAAGGGCCTCCGATACGGGGTGCTGGGCCTCGGGATCCTGGCCTTCGTGATCGGCGCCACCATCTGGCTCGCGGGTCCCGCGCCCGACCGCGATGCGCGCCCATCGGGCGTGCCCGTCGGCACCGCGGGCGACCAGCGCGTCGTGGCCTGGTCGGTCTGGGACGGGCAGACGAGCGAGGGTGCCTTCGTCACGATCGTCACCCTGGGCGGTGGGAAGCCGCCCGTCGCCCTCAGCATCCCCTCCTACACGATGGTCAACATCCCCGGCTACGGCACGGCGGCCGTCGGAGACGCGATCGCCGCGGAGGGGGGCGACCGGGGCGCCGTGGCCGTGGAGAACCTCCTCGGCATCGGCATCGACGCCTCGGCCTTCTCGACGCTGGACGACCTCCGCAGGACGATCGATGAGCTCGGGGGCATCACGATCGGCGAGACGACGATGAGCGGCGAGGAATCGGTGCAGTACCTGATGCGAGGGGGCGCCGACAGCCCGATCTCGGCCGAGTTCCAGTTCCTCCGGTGGCAGGAGCTCGTGGCGGGCATGCTCGACGCGGTGAACGGACGGACCGAGGTGTTCACCTCGCTCGGACCGGAGGTCGGTCCCGTGCTGGCCGCGGCGGGCAGCGCGGGGGCCGAAGTGCTCGAGCTGCCGGTGGTGGACATCGGCGCGGGCCTGGCCCGCCCGGACGCCGAGGAGGTCCAGCGGATCGTCGAACAGCGCTTCCTCCCCACCGCCCGGACCACCCGCACCGTCCGGCTCTCGGTCCTGAACGGGGTCGGGACGCCGGGAGTGGGAGAGCGCGTCTCGAAGATCCTCGGGCCCGCGGGCTTCAAGCTCGTGGCCTCCGGCAACGCTCAGACCTTCGACTTTAGGGAGACGCAGATCATCGCCACGACCGAGGAGTTCCTCCCCGAATCGGAGCTTGCGCGTGATCTCCTCGGCGTGGGTAAGGTGTACGTCAGCGCTCAGCCCAGCGGGCTGGTCGACGTGACCGTGATCGTGGGATCGGACTTCGGAGGAACGTGACGGGATCGAAGCAGCTGGCCATCACAGCAGCTCGCGCCGCCTCCGACAAGCAGGCCGCCGACATCCTCGTCCTCGAGGTCCGGGATCTCATCGTCATCACCGACTACTTCGTGATCGCGAGCGGCCGCAGCGACCGGCAGGTCAAGACGATCGCCGAGTCGATCGAGGAGGCCCTGCGGGGAGAGGGGGAGAAGCCGCTGCGGCGCGAGGGGCGCCGCGACGGCCGCTGGGTCCTCCTGGACTACCTCGACTTCGTGGTGCACGTGTTCCTCGACGAGGAGCGGGACTTCTACGGGCTGGAGCGGCTGTGGGCGGATGCCCCCGTCATCGACTGGAACCACGCCGCCGCGAGGTCGGGCGGCTGAGGCTCAGGGCGTCTCCGGAGGGGAGCCCTCGCCGAGCGAGCCCCCCATGGAGCCCTCGAGCCCCTCGGTGACGTTCCTGTCACCGCTCGCTTCCGAGAGGAGCTTGTTGAGGACCTGCTCGGCGTCGGCCGCCTCTTTGTCGCTGGAGAGGCGGATCGCTGCCCCTCCTCCGTCGGCCTGACGGATCTCCAGCTCCCGGCCTCGGGTGCGCACAGCCGTGACGTCCTCGAGGAGGATTCGCTGGCCGCCACCCAGCTCGAGGACGTCGGGACGGATCACGAGGTCGCCGCCCTCGGATGGGAACCGGGCCAGCACGGTGTCGTCGGTCATGCCCTGCCCTTACCCGTTGCCGTCCACGGCCAAGCGGCGGAGGCCTGCTGATAGAATCGGTCGTTGCCTGGGCCTGTAGCTCAGTTGGTAGAGCGCCTGCTCGGCAGGCAGGAGGTCAGGGGTTCGACTCCCCTCAGGTCCACAA
>DASUTZ010000110.1:0-11981 GCA_036374295.1 Actinomycetota bacterium | reverse complement strand
CCCGAAGGTCGCCGTCCCGATCCGGATCGGCGGTGGCGCCAGCGACATCACGGTGATCCGGCCGGAGGGGGTTCCCATCAGGGTCCGCACGGGGGGCGGGTCGTCGAACCTGACCATCGACGACCTCCGCTTCGCGTCCGCAGGGAAGACGGACTGGCAGAGCCCCGACTACGAGGGGGCCGAGGCCCGGTACGACATCGAGATCGGGGCCGGGACCAGCGCGTTCACGGTCCGAACCTGAGTGTCTTTCGATCGGTGAGGGGAGGCCCGTGGTGCCGGGGTCATGATCCGGGTCAGCCCTCCGCGCCGCGCCAGGCCTCCCGCAAGCGCACTCGCCGGCCGAGCCTGAGCACCGCGCCCGAGTAGAGGCGTCCGGCCAGCAGCACCATGCCGTAGGTCGTGGCCATGAGGAGGGCCGCCGACAGCGCGACATGCCACCAGGCGACCCCTCCCTGCGCCATCAGGACGGTCATGACCATCGGAGCCGTCGGAGGGAGGAGCGACCCGACGAGCGCCGCCACGCCTTCCGGCGCCGCGGCGGCCTGGAACGCCACAACGTATCCCACCAGGAGGAACGCCGTGACCGGGAACTGGACGCTCTGAGCCTCCTCCTGTCGCGAGATGAGCGACCCGGCCGTTGCGAACAGCACCGAGTAGAAGGCGTAGCCCGTCACGAACCAGAACAGGATCCACCCGAGCGTGCTCGGGGTGGTGCTGGGCAGCAGCGTGTTCCCAGAGAGCGAGACGGCGACCAGCGCTGAGCCCACGACGAGCGCGAACTGTGCCAGACCGACGAGCCCGATGCCGAGGATCTTCCCCCCGAGAAGCTGAGCGGGCCGGATCCGCGCGAGCAGCACCTCGACCACCCGGCTGGACTTCTCTTCCACCACCCCGACCAGGACGAAGCCACCGTAGAAGGCGATGGCCATGAACAGCATCACGACGGCGACGAAGCCGAGGTCGCGACGAGCCGAGCGCTCGGCCGCCGCAGGCTCGAGGCTCGTGGAACGAAGGTCCGGGGGACCGATCAGCCGCCCGGCCTCCTCTGAGGTGAGGCCGAGCTCCGCGATGGCCTCCCGGCGATCGAGGGCTTGCACCGCCGAGATCACCGCCGCCTGGAGCCCCTGATCGACCTCCGCCCTCCAGACCAGGTCCCGCTGATCGACCAGCAGAGCCGAGATGTCCTCGGATCGCAGCGCGGCCCGGCCCGAGGACTCGTCGGCGAACTCGCGGACTCTCACCGAGAGCCCCATCTCCTCGCCCGCGGAGCGAAGGCTCGCGGGCAGCTCCGCTCCGCTGTCGCCGACGAGGCCGACGGTGTGGGTGGGTTCCGAACCTCCTCCATACATCTCGGGCACGGCGATGAGCGCGACCACGATGAGGATGGAGAGCAGCGTCGAGAGCCGGAACGAGAGCGAGCGCACCCGCTGGTCCCATTCCCGTCGGGCCACCAGCCACAGGGAACGCCATCCCCCTGTCATGTGCCTCGCCCCTCCGAGACGGCCTCGAGGAACAGATCCGTCAGCGAGGGCGGCTCGAAGCTGAACGTCGTGATCTCCCCCGCCCGCCGGGCGCTGGCCAGGATCTCGTCCAGGTCGACCGCCGCGTCGACCAGAACCCGCAGCCCGCCATCCTGCTTGCTCGTCACGGTCCCGCTCGGGAGGACCGGTACCCACTGCTCGCCGTCAACCCTGATCTCCAGCGAGCGGCGCGCGGATGCGGCCTTGAGCTCGTCCACCGCTCCCGCCAGGACGACGCTCCCGCGATCGATGATCACGACGTCCTGACAGACGTGCTCCACCAGGTCGAGCTGGTGGCTCGAGAAGAGGACGGCGGTGCCGAGGGCGGCCGCCTGCGCGAGCATCTCGCCGAGAGACTCCACGCCGAGCGGGTCCAACCCGCCGAACGGCTCGTCGAGCACGGCCAGCTCCGGATCATGGATCAGCGCCGCGGCGAGCTGGATCCGCTGCTGATTGCCGTGGGAGAGCTCCTCGAGTCGCGCCCCCACCCTCTCACCGAGACCCAAGCGCGCGAGCCATGTCTCGGCCGCATCCGTGGCCGCCGCGGAGCTCATGCCCGAGAGTCGCCCGAAGTAGATGAGCTGCTCGCCCACCCGCATCTTGGGATAGAGCCCCCGCTCCTCCGGCATGTAGCCGAATCGAGCTCGCTCCGCGGGGCCGACCGCGGTCCCCTTCCACCTGACCTCGCCCCCGTCGGGACGCACCAAGCCGAAGATGGCTCGCATCGTCGTCGTCTTGCCCGCCCCGTTGGGTCCGAGGAATCCGACGATCCGACCTGATGCCACACTGAAAGAAGCCCCGTCGAGCGCGACGACGTCCCCGTAGCGCTTCGATAGTCCGTCGATCTGGAGCATCGGATCCTTCTTAGGCCATCCCAGTCTCCACCCGGCGTCGCGACAGGTGGAAGATGCGGACGACCCGACCGTCACGGGCCGTCCGGCCCCGAGTCCTGAGGTGCCATCCACTCAGCGAGCATCCTCATCGCAGGTAGAGGGCTGGGTCCCACTTCGACAGGGACGAACGGCCCTGGCAAATCTGCGCGGCGCATCGCGAGACTGCGGAGTCAAGCGGGGGGAGTCGAGAGTGGCACCCAGGAGCAGCCTCCGAGGGGATCGACCCGTTGCACTGGCCGCGAACGGCATCAGCAAGCGGTTCGGGCGGAAGGCCGTCCTGGAGGACGTGAGCCTCGCTCTCCGGCCAGGCGAGGCCGTGGCCCTCGTCGGGGAGAACGGCGCGGGGAAGACCACCCTGCTCCGCATCTGTGCCGGACTCCTCCGCGCGGACTCCGGGACTGTTCACGTGCCGGGAAGGATCGGCTACTGCCCCCAGGACGCCGGCGTCCTGGATCTCCTCACCGCGGATGAGCACATGGTGCTCTTCGGTCGCGCGGCCGGCCTGTCCAGGGAGAGTGCCCTGCGGGAGGGCAGGCGCAACCTCGAGTGGTTCGGCTTCCCGCGGCAAGAGCGCGCGGTGGCGAAGGACCTGTCCGGTGGAACCCGTCAGAAGCTGAACCTGGCCCTGGCGTTGCTCGGCGATCCTGAGGTCCTGCTCCTCGATGAGCCCTACCAGGGCTTCGACCGGGGGACGTACGTCAACTTCTGGGACCACGTCGACGATTGGAGATCGGCCGGGAAGGCGGTCCTCGTCGTCACCCACATGATGGCCGAGCTCACGCGGGTGGACCGCGTCGTGGAGCTTCCGGTGCTCACCACCGGAGGCCGCGAGCCGGAGCCCGCCGGAGGGCCGTCATGACGGCGGGACGGATCTTCGCGGTAGCCGAGGCCCAAGCTCGCGATCTCGCTCGTAGAAGGGCCGCCATGGCCCTCCTGGTGCTCCTGCCGCTGGCGTTCTACCTGACGACGCCGAGCCAGAACGAATTCGCCCTGGTGGCCGGCGGGACTGGGATGGCGTGGGCCGTGGCGGGTGGGGCGCTCTTCCTCACACTCGCCTCGCGCCGCATCGACTCGCGGCTGGTCCTGGCCGGCTACCGTCCGCGCGAGGTCCTGATCGGACGGCTGCTGCTGCTGGAGGGCCTCGCCCTCGTCCTCGTCGCTCTGTTCAGCGCCCTGATGGTCGCCATCTCCTCGCCTCCCGAACCGGGGGCGCTCGTCCTTGCCGTCGCCCTGAGCGGACTGGTCGCCGTACCTCTGGGGCTCGCCGTGGCGGCGGTGTTCCCTCGGGAGCTGGAAGGCGCCCTCACGCTCATCGCCGTCGTCGGGATCGAGATGGGCGTGCCAGTGGATTCCGGACTGGCACCGTTCCTTCCCCTGTGGGGGCCTCTCAAGCTGGTGGAGGTGGCGCGCGGCGCGGCCGACGGCCTGGCCCTCCCCACGCTCCACGCGCTGGCCTCGATGGTGGTACTGCTGGTGATCTCCGCGGTCCTGTGGTGGCGTCGCGTGCGGGTCACGCGGCATGCGGCCCTCTGATCCCGCCACCGCGGGTTCCCCTCGCCTCCTCGCTCTCGCAGTGGCGAGGAGCTTCGACCAATCGGACGGGATCCCGAGAACCGGCGGCGGGACTCTTGCCCCTACGCGAGCTCGGCCCGAACAGGTTGACTGAGCGTCTGAGGTGGCGTCACTGACTCGACGGGAGGTGATGACGATGATGATGGGAGGAGGACTCCTGGTTCTCGTAGCGGTCGTGGCACTGGCGATCTACGTTGCCCGGGGAGGCTTCGGCCTCCGTCCGCCGGACGACCAGAGGGAGCATCGGCCGGAGGCTCGGGAGATCCTGGAGGAGCGTTTCGCCCGGGGCGAGATTTCGGAGGACGAGTTCGAGCAGAGGAGGCAGGCACTCGAGCGCACTTCGTCGTCGATGCGTGGTGGCTGAGGCTCCTCGCACGGGTACCGTACTTCTGCGGAGTCCGAACATGGCGCATCTTCGTCTCGAGACCGAACGACTGTTGCTGCGCCCTCTGAGCCTCCGCGACCTGGGCGACATGGCGTCGCTCCTCGGCGACGCCGAGGCGCTGACTTTCTGGGGGGATCCTCTCGACCGCGAGGGAGCGCGCGACTGGATCCAGCGCAACCTCCACCGGTATGAGACCGACGGAGTCGGCCGGTGCGCGGTCGTCCTCCGGGCCACCGGGGAACTGGTCGGGGACTGCGGCCTGATCCGTACCCTGGTGGAGGGGAGTCGGGAGACGGAACTTGGCTGGATCGTGCGCCGGAGCCATTGGGGGAAGGGGATCGCCACCGAAGCGGGCGAGGCCTGGCGGGACCATGCCTTCAAGAACCTCGGGATCGATCGGATCGTCTCCATGATCAGCGAGGCGAACGCGGCTTCGCGGCGCGTCGCGGAGAAGCTGGGCATGACGATCGAGCGGGAGGCGATGTGGGGCGGACTCCCGCATCTGATGTATTCGCTTCGGCCGGGGGTTCTCGATCGACGCACCGACCAGCGCTAGCAGACCCGATCCCGCCTTTCAGACTCTGGGTGCCGCCGGTCACTCGAGTCCGGGCTTGAACACCATGTCCCAGGTCAGGAACACGAGGACCAGGATGTCGAGCCGAGAGAGGAGAAGCAGGCGGCGGGTCCTCGTCTTCAATTCCGGATCGGATGCTCCTCGCTCCTCCGCCAGGCGGCCGAGCCGCTTGCCCTCCGGTCCGAAGTAGCCCATCCCGAGCAGCATCGACACTGCCACCCCTACGAGCGCCAGGATGATCCACAGCTGCGAGAATGCGACCCACTCCTCGATGGCTGTGATCCAGATCCCGGTGCCGACAACCGCCACCGCGGAGGGACCGATCAGCCAGTTGCCGAGGAACTCCACGTTGCGCGTGAACTGGACGACGCGCTCGTCGTCTCCGCTCGCCGCCACACGCGACGTTGCCAGGTTGAGGACGACCCCGGCTCCGACCCAGAACATCGCCGTGAGGATATGGATGAACGCCAGCCACTCGCTCAATTCCATGACGCCACCTTTCTTCATCAGCGATCCTCGTTCGTAGATGAAGAGAGTGTCAAGCTGTGCGGCGACCTCATCGCCGCGCTCTTCCGTGATGCGCGTGTAGCCAGCTAGGTCCACGAAGCTGCTGGACGCGGCCAAGCGCCTCGGTGGCGAGCCCCGTCGGGCATCGGGCCGAGGCGCTTGGCCGCGTCGGCCGCCGCTCATCGGGCCCTCAGTCGGGCTCGTAGGCCACGTCCACCCCGCCGAAGATGGCCGTGGCCCGCACGTTCAGATGAGGCGCGTCCTTCGGCAGCTCCCCGTCGCCGGTCGTCTTGTCCTCGAGTCCTCCGAAGATCGGAAGGCCGCCCAGAGAAACGCGAACGTCCTTGGGGACCAGGACGTCGACGCCCCCGAAGATCGCGGTCGCTTCGACCGTGGCCTCATCCTCGATGTGCGCCTCCCGGAGATCGAGCGTGGCCCCTCCGAACAGCGCCGACGCCTCCGCGTGCTGCAGGTGCTCGGAGTGGTCCTTGACCTTGGCCGCCCCGAACAGCGCGAATGGGCTCTCTCCCTCGGTGTCCGAGGCCGTCATCCGTCCTCGGCTCCAGAAGGGCGCCAGGACGACGAGCCCGATGATGACCAACAGCGCTGGGCCGAGCACGTCCTCGATGGTCCAGTCCTGCGCGTCCGCGAGCAGGGCGAAGCCGATCGCCGTGATGACGAGCATGCCGAGGGTCAGACGCCGCCGAAGGACCATCCCCAGGACGCCCGTCCCGATGACCGCGATCGGCCACCAGCGCTCCACGACCCCGGTCGACTCGAGCACGCCCGTGGCGTCCAGGACGGCGAGCACCCCAAGCACGACCAGCGCGGCTCCGATCCACAATCGTATGGGTCTCATGTCGACCTCCTTCCCTTGCCGCACCCACACGGTGTCACCCGTGGGAGGCTCGGACTAGAGGCCCACGACCCCCTCTCCTGGAGTCCTCTTGCCCCCTGATCCAGGACCGCTGGTCAGCTCGGTACGCCTCCCGGGCTCACGGGTGTACGCGCACGGGCCGCCGCCGGATCACGCATCTTCGTCAGCGAGACCCCCACGCCGTAGGTGACGAACGTCCCCTCGGGCTCGATCTCGATGATGGCCGCGGAGTCCCGTCGCTCCCGCGGGAGGAGGGAGCCCAGCTCCTCGAGGATCGAGGCGACCTCAGGCGCCCCCGCGGGGTGCACGAGCGCGGTTCCGTGAAAGCTGACGGTGGCCGGAGGGATGGGCACGACGAGGGAGAGCAACCCCCCTCGTCGCACCGGCACCGTCACCGAGACCCGCCCGCCGGCCGCGATGTGCCGCGCCTTCCAGCTGTCCACGGCGGTCGCGACGTAGAGACGCCGTCCCAGGGTCTTGTAGACCACGCCGCTCGATCGGGGCTCCCCCGTCGGCGTGACGTAGCCGAGCACCGCGAACGACGCCTTCTTCACGCTTCGCCAGATCTCATCGCTCGTGCGTCGGGTCGCGACGGGGATACGAGCTACGTCCGTCTCTCTCTGCTGGATCGTCTCCATGATGCTCCCCCTTCCGAACCTGCCTCAGTGGATCGCCTCCTCGTCGGCGGGTGCGGGCTCGACGTTCGCTCGTTCCTGCACCTCTGACGTCATCGCTCCACCTCCGCCTGCAACCCTGCCTCGGAACCAGGACGACGTATAGGGACCGGCGACCTCCGTTGCCTGGGACCTTCGGAAGACCGGGCTGAGGCCCCGCACCGGATCGGCGCTAGACGCGCGAGAGCTGCACCGGCTCTCGCCACATGAACCAGTTCGACACCCCGTGGAGCACGCCCTGCTCCCGCACCTCGAACCCGAACCGTTCGTACAGACGAACGTTCTCGATCTTGTCGGTCTCCAGATAGCCCGCGTCACCGACGCGGTCGAGGCGCTCGCAGTAGAGGGAGAGCATGCGCGACCCGATCCCCTGTCCCTGCAGGGCCGGGGCCACACCGATCGGTCCAAGGTGGACGTGCGGCTCCGACGGATCCCGCCTGGACCACTCCCGCACCCATCTCATCGCCTTCGGCAGGTTGCGGCCGAACGCCCCAACGGCAGTCGGCGCCGCCCTGACCTTCTCGCGCAGACGCAGCTGGCACCGAGGAGATGCCACCCATCGGATCGCGCCCACGATCCGGTCGTCCCGCCAAGCGACCGAGACGTGTCCCGAGATGCGACAGACCGTCGTGTAGGCACGAACGAGACCCCGGCGCTGCCGTCCGTCGATCGGGCCACGGATGGCCCGCTCGAGTGGGCTGGAGGCGAAGGCGGCGCCCAACACTCGCCCCGTCTCGGCGAGGTGCTCTGGGGCCATGGGCGTGATCGTGACCTGGAGCGTGGCCATGGCATGTCTCCTGCTTCGCGTTCGACAAGCGTCAGGCGCACGGCAGGGGTGGACCAGGGCCGTCCGGCCCCCTTCACACGGGACCGATGCGGCGAGAGCCCGACCGCGCGGCAATGACGTCCCGAGCCGGCGGCCCGCCCGCTCACTCGGCAGCGGGACCGGTCAGGGCCGGGCGAGGCTCTCCCGGTACGACTCGGGGTCGGTCGCGCCCTCCGTCGAGAGCAGGAGGACGCGGGTGGACCCATCCACCCGGAGGAGCTCGCGGGTCGCCTCCGCGTCGGGACCGGTCAGCGCCTCGAGCAGGCCGGCCGCGCCCGCCGCGCCCGTCTCGCCGGAGACGATCCCGGCCTCGGCCATCAGCCGCACGGCCTCCGGGACCTGGTCGTCGGGGACCGCCACGAACAGGTCGATGCCGGCGGAGACGATGGGCCAGGCCACGGCGGAGGGCGTGCCGCAGTTGAGCCCGGCCATGATCGAGTGCTGCTCGCCGGGGAGGGAGACGATCTCGCCCGCGCGGATCGAGGCCATCACGCATGCGGCCTCCTCCGGCTCCACCCCGACGAGGCGCGCTTCGGACCCCCGGTAGTGGAGGACGGCCGCCGCCGCGAGAGCCCCGACGCCCACCTGCACCGCGAAGAGGTCGACGGGCTCGGGGAGCTGCTCGTCCAGCTCCCGGAAGATCGTCGAGTATCCCTCGATCACCAGACGCGGCGACGCGTCGCCGTCGGTCACGGCCATGTCCGAGATCACCGCGCACTTAGGGGACGCCTCGCCCGCCGCCCGCCGGACCGCGTCGTCGTACGTCCCCGCCACCACCTCCACCTCGGCCCCCTCGCCCTCGATGGCCTCGATCCGGGCGCGGGCGGTCCCGGCGGGGACGAAGATGCGGGCCCCGAGACCCAGCAGCGCGGCCATGCGCGCCACCGCGCGGCCGTGGTTGCCGTCGGTGGCCGCCGCGAGGGTCAGAGGCCGGAGCGGGGAGAGGCGCTCCGAGAGCTCCGCGACATCCGACCACGGCTCCACGTCCCGGCCCAGCCGATCCACGAGCGTGCGGTACGTGGCCCAGGACGCGCCGAGGATCTTGAACGACGGGAGACCGAGGCGGTGGGACTCGTCCTTCACCCAGACGGACCCGACGCCGAGACGCCGGGCCACCGAGGGGGCCTCCACCAGGGGGGTGACCTCGTACCCGGGCAGCCTCCGGTGGAACGCCAGCGGGTCGGGCCCCGGGGTCGGCGCCGGGACGGCGCCGCGGAGGGGGTTCGGCAGGATCCGATCGGACGAGATCATCCGCAGCTCACGCCCCGCCGAACCCGCCCATCGTGAGCGCCATCAGCGCCTTCCCCGTGTGGAGGCGGTTCTCGGCCTCCTCGTAGACGACCGACCGCGGGCCGTCGATCACCTCGTCGGTCACCTCGTTCCCCCGATCGGCGGGGAGGCAGTGCATGTAGAGGGCGTCGTCCTTGGCCAGCCCCATCCGCCGCGCGTCGCAGATCCAGCCGCGGTGCGGCTCCGACGCGGCCAGCGCCTCCTGCTCCTGGGTGAAGAGGTCGAGCCGCCCCCAGGACTTCGGATAGACCGCATCGGCTCCCTCGAAAGCTTCCTCCATGTCGTTCGTGACCGTGATGGATCCGCCTCCTTCGGACGCGGCCTTCTCGGCCCGTGCCATGAGCTCCGGCATGAGCTCCCAGCCGGCAGGGTGCGCCAGCACGACGTCGATCCCGAACCGAGGCAGGAGGGCGGCCAAGCCCTGGGGCACCGAGAGCGGCTTGGCGTACGAGGGGGCGTAGGCCCACGAGACGGCGACCCGCATCCCCCGCAGGTCGGCCCCGCGCTTCTCCCGGAGGGTCATGAGGTCGGCCAGGGTCTGCGTCGGGTGATCCACGTCGCACTGGAGGTTGAGCACCGGCACCTCCGCCCACCGGGCCACCTCGCGGATGTATGCGTTGCACTCGTAGGGGATGAGGTCGTGGCGGATCGCGACCCCGTGCCCGTAGGACGAGAGGATGATCCCCATGTCCTTCGGGCTCTCGCCGTGGGAGACCTGCGTCGCCTCGGCGGTGAGGTAATGCGCGTGCCCCCCCAGCTGGGTCATCCCGGCCTCGAACGCGTTTCTCGTGCGCGTCGACTTGTCGAGGAAGAGCATGAACAGCGTCTTGTCGGCGAGCAGCCGGTGGGGCTCGCCTCGCTTGTACCGCTCCTTCAGCTCGGCCGAGACGGCGAGGGCTTCCTCGAGCTCCTCCACCGACCAGTCCAGCGTCTCGATGTAGTCCCGCCCCGTCAGGGCTTCGCGCTCCACGCCTCTCTCCTCCTCAGGCCTTCTGGGCGAGCTCGGTGGCCGGCACGCCCGCGTACACGGGGACGGGCTCCTGGCCGGGGACGTCCGGGACGCGCGGCCACCCGCGGGTGGAAACCGGGAGCGCGATCCCGACCAGGTCGTCGGGGCGCACGGGCACCCGGTTCAGCGCCCTTCCCACCGCGTCCCGAAGCGCGGCAGCGACGGCCGCGGTGGCCACGATCGTGGAGGGCTCGCCCACGCCCTTGGCGCCGAACGGGACGCCCGGCTCCGGCTCCTCGACCAGCTCGGAGACCACCGGGGGCATGTCCAGCGTCGTGGGGATCAGGTAGTCGGTGAACGAGGCGTTCAGGATCCGACCCTCCTCCAGCTGGATCTCCTCCATCAGCGCGAGGCCGAGGCCCTGCGCGATGCCGCCCTCGATCTGCCCACGAACGCTCTGCGGGTTGAGCGCCCGACCGACGTCCTGGGCCGCCGCCACCTCGACCACGCGCACGAGGCCCAGATCCTCGTCCACCTCGACCACCGCCCGCGCGGCGGCGAAGGCGAAGGAGACGTGGAAGTCGGCCTGACCATCGGGATCGAAGGGCTCGGTCGGGCGGTGGCGGTAGACGCGCGACTCCTCGATCGGATCGACGAGGAACTCGACGAGGTCGCCCACGGGAAGCCCGTCGGCCAGCACCCTCCCCTCCTCGAGGGTGAGGGGGGCGTCCCCCACCTCCGGTCGAGCCAGGCGCACGCGCTCGAGGAGCGTCTCCCGGACGGCCCGGCACGCCAGCTGCACGGCCCCTCCCGACATCATGGTCTGCCGAGAGGCCGAGCTCGACCCCGCGGACCCGACGCCCGTGTCGGGGGTGAGCAGCTCGACGCGGTCGACCCCGAGCTCGGTCCCGGCGATCTGCGCCAGGATCGTGTGCACGCCCTGGCCAACCTCCGCGGAGGCGCTGTGCACCTCCGCCACGGGACCGTCCGGCCCCGCCGACAGCCTGACCCGCGCCGCCGCGGAGTCGTCGAACCCTCCGCTGTAGGCGATGTTCTTGTAGCCGACGGCGAACCCCACGCCCCGCCTCAGACCCTCTCCCCGACCCACGTTGTTGGCCCCGCCGGGGAGCGTGACGGGCTCCCGGATGCCGTCGGGCTCGGGGGGCATCGGGATCCGGGCACAGCGCTCGATCACCTCGCGGACCGGGGCCGACCCCCGGATCACCTGGCCCGTGGGGAGCACCGACCCGGTCGAGAGCGCGTTGCGCTCGCGCAGCTCCACGGGGTCCATCGCCAAGGCCGCAGCGAGCCGGTCCATCTGCGACTCGTAGCCGAAGGCCGCCTGGACGGCGCCGAAGCCCCGCATCGCGCCGCAGGGCGGGTTGTTCGTATAGACGCAGGTCCCCTCGAGGAGGGCGTTCGGGACCTCGTAGGGCCCCGCCGCGAACGTCGTCGCGTTCGCGATGACGGCGGCAGACGACGAGGAGTAGGCGCCTCCGTCGATGACGATCCTCGCCCGGACGCTCACCAGCCGTCCCTCGCTCGTGGCGCCGTGGCGCATCCAGATGCGGGCCGGGTGCCGGTGCACGTGGCCGAAGAAGGACTCCTCACGCCCGTAGGACATCTTGACGGGCCTCCCCGTGCGGAGGGCGAGCATGCTCGCGTGGATCTGCATGCTCACGTCCTCCCGGGACCCGAAGGCGCCCCCCACCCCCGCCAGGTGCAGACGGACCTTCTCGTCGGGGAGCCCGAGACACCCCGCGATCTGCCGGTGGTCGACGTGGAGCCACTGGGTGGCCACGTACAGATCCACCCCTCCGTCCTCCGCGGGGACGGCCAGCCCTGCTTCGGGCCCGAGCGGCGCCTGGTCCTGCATCCCCGTCTCGTAGTAGCCCTCCACCCAGACGTCCGCCT